>DASXNJ010000039.1:0-8950 GCA_036495145.1 Puia sp. | reverse complement strand
GAAGATCTTGATCTTTTGCTGATAACTGACGACATCGATGAAGCGATGAATCATGTCAATACCTACATTTCGACCAATTATAATCTTTTGAAAAAACGAAAAAGTTTCTGGTGGTTGTTTGAGAAGAAATTTCCTTCTATTTGAATTTCCCGACAGGAACGCTCACTCCAAGATTTAAAATCATTTCATAAGTGCCAAACGCCTGCTTGTCGGTGCCCTGATAAATTTTCAGATTCGTGTATCGGGCATAGTCCAGTTTATTGGCATATTCAAGATAGAAGTATTGGAAAAAAGTAACTTTCAGATCCGCTTCCAGCCCCACATTCCATCCACCCAGCTGGAAATGCTGATCATTTTGCGGCTGGTCAAAATATTTTACCTGTACATGCGGAATAACGGGACCAACACCTAATTTCCCCAATCCATCCACCATAATTGTCTGTTTTTTATTTGCCCAGATATGCCATCGTTTCACTACATTAAAAAGTAAAAAGTTGGCGCCGTTATTCAGATAATGATAGGAACTCGAATCCGATCCGGCCACGCTGTCGGCAAACAAAACCTGACCCTCAAAAGGATGATTATTGATCTTACCCTTTATATGAACCATCTGGTTATTGGGGAAAAGCCATTTGGTGTGATCAAAATTTATTTCAACACCCCATCCCTTATCCCGATCGATAAAATAACCGAGCCGGTAATTGTACTGAGGAATACTGAGCGCCTTTGTAAAAAACTGTTCGTTTTCCCAGCCGGGGTGATCTACTCCTTTCACATTTGTAAAAGTAAATGAGTTGCCAAGGGAAGGCTGACTTACACTGACATTGCTATTGGTATACCATTCCTTGTTGTATCCCCAGGAGAAATATAATTCATGTTTCCTGACTTTTTTACCCGGCGTTTTGGCTGCCGGTGATGTGAAGACCTGACTGCCGGATTGCTGTGCCAGACCGAAAAGCGGAAACAACATAATAATAAATACGATATACCTGCGCACAAATTTTCGGTTACACATGATTGGGATCTATCAGTTTTTCAGGGCGCAATTTACGACCATTCTTTTTAATCAGAAGTTAAAGCAGAATTCCTGTTCAAGTTACAATCATTTACAGCGGGAATCATTTTTAGCAGCCGGTTCCATTTTTATTAAGTACTACACTTCATAATCTAAAACCGGACGTAACCACCTTTCCACATCAGCTACTTCCATGTTTTTTCTGGAAGCATAATCCTCCACCTGGTCGCGGTTGATTTTTCCGATACCAAAATATTTGCTTTCCGGATTCGCAAAATACCATCCGCTGACGGAAGACGCCGGATACATGGCCAGTGATTCTGTCAGCGTAATACCGGTTGTTTTTTCCCCGCCCAGCAAATGAAATAATTTATATTTCTCTGTATGATCCGGACAAGCGGGATATCCGGGGGCGGGGCGTATGCCCGTATACTCTTCCTTGATCAGTTGTTCGTTTGTTAGGTGTTCCGACTTCTCATATCCCCAGTATTCCATGCGTACTTTTCTGTGTAACCATTCTGCAAATGCTTCGGCAAGCCGGTCAGCCAGCGCCTGCAGGATGATTTTGTTATAATCATCCAGTTCTTCCATAAACCGGGAGATATGTTTTTCAATTCCTTCAATGGTTACAGAGAAAGCGCCGATATAATCTGTTTTTCCGGAATCTGCCGGCGCAATAAAATCTGCCAGAGATATATTGGGTTGCCCTGTAGCTTTCTTGGATTGCTGGCGGAGGAATTCAAGAGGTTCTGTGATGCCTTCAGCTTCAGCAGCCGCTATGGTTACCGTATCATCTGCTGTTGCATTGGCGGGCCAGATACCCATTACTCCGCGCGGCGTCAACCATTTTTCATCAATGATTTTTTTCAGGAGGGCCTTTGCATCGGCAAACAATCGTGAGGCTGCCTCACCGATTACTTCATCACTCAGCAATTGCGGGAATTTGCCATGCATCTCCCAGGCAATAAAAAAAGGTTGCCAGTCGATGAATTCGGAAATTTCATTCAGAGATACCGAATCAAAAACCTTTACTCCCAGGTACGCGGGTTTTACAGGTTCAAATTTTGTCCAGTCAATTTTTATTTTATTGGCTTTGGATTCTGCGTAACCTAATAACTGTTTGCCCGATTTCTTATTCGCAAAATCAGATTTTAGTTTGTCGTATTCCGTGCCAATATTTTCAAGAAAGGGTTTTTTCAGAATATCATTTAACAGGCTCCCCGCAACGGTTACACTTCTTGATGCGTCGAGTACGTGTACAACACCGTGTTCATATTCCGGCGCAATACGGATGGCGGTATGCAGGCGCGAAGTAGTTGCGCCTCCGATCATCAACGGAAGACTCATATTTCTCCTTTTCATTTCCCGCGCCACATAAACCATTTCATCAAGTGATGGAGTGATCAATCCGCTAAGTCCGATGATATCCGCTTTTTCGCGGAGGGCTGTTTCTAAAATTTTATCAACAGGCACCATCACACCAAGATCCACAATATCATATCCATTGCAACCAAGAACAACTCCGACGATATTCTTGCCGATATCATGCACATCACCCTTTACGGTCGCCAATAATATTTTCGCATTGCCTTTTTCTTCCGTTGCCGTTCCCGTCGAACTCGCTGCCACACGTCGGTTGTAGTTGTCAATTTTTTCCTGTTCGATGAATGGCGTGAGAATGGCGACCGATTTTTTCATCACCCGCGCACTTTTCACAACCTGTGGAAGAAACATTTTACCACTTCCGAAAAGATCACCGACAACATTCATCCCTGCCATGAGGGGTCCCTCAATTACTTCGAGCGGTTTATCATAATGCTTTCTCGCCTCTTCAGTATCAGTTTCTATGTATTCGGTTATTCCATTAATCAGTGCATGTTTCAGCCGTTCTTCTACGCTGGTCTGTCGCCAGGTTTCATCCTTCTTTTCTTCCTTGGCTTTACCTTTTACCGATTCCGCAGCAGCCAGTAATTTTTCTGTGGCCTCGTTGTTTTCGTTGTTGCGATTCATAATCACATCTTCGCACAGCTTTCGGAGTCCGGGTTCAATTTCATCGTAGATCACCAGTTGTCCGGCATTTACAATACCCATACTCATGCCGGCCTCAATGGCGTAATACAGAAACACGCTGTGCATGGCTTCGCGCAGGGGTTCGTTTCCGCGGAAAGAAAAAGAAAGATTACTAACGCCACCACTGATCTTGACCAGTGGATGCATCGCTTTTACTTCGCGCGTAGCTTCAATAAAATCTACTGCATAATTATTATGTTCTTCCAGGCCGGTGGCAATGGCGAATATATTGAGGTCAAAAATTATATCCTGCGGATCGAAATCAAGTTGGTTGGTTAATATCTCATAGGCCCGGTTGGATATCTCTACTTTGCGTTGTTTCGTATCTGCCTGTCCTTTTTCATCGAATGCCATCACAACGACAGCAGCACCAAAGCTCTTGCAAATAATGGCCTGTTCGATAAATTTTTCTTCTCCCTCTTTCAGAGAAATAGAATTGACAATACATTTTCCCTGAACGCATTTCAAACCAGCCTGTATGATGCTGAATTTGGATGAATCGATCATGATCGGAATCTTCGCAATATCAGGCTCGCTCTGGATGAGGTTTAGGAAATGTGTCATCGCTTTCTCGCCATCCAATAATGCATCGTCCATGTTGACATCCAGAATCTGGGCACCGTTCTCCACCTGTTGACGCGCGACGACCAGCGCCTCCTCATATTTATTTTCACGGATCAGCCGCGCGAATTTTTTTGAACCCGTGATATTGGTTCTTTCTCCCACATTCACGAAGTTTGATTCAGGACGAATGACCAGTGGTTCGAGGCCCGATAAACGGAGAAAGGGATATATGACGTTCGCTTCACTCATTTAGGGTAATAATTTTTATGCGACCAGTTCAATAACAGGCAATTTTCTTGGCTGGAATTTTTTTACCTGCTCTGCAATATGCCTGATATGATCCGGCGTGGTGCCACAGCAACCACCCACAATATTGACAAAACCTTCTCTTGCCCATTCTTCCAGGAAATGGGCTGTTTCTTCCGGCTCCTCTTCATACAGACCCATCGAATTCGGAAGACCCGCATTCGGATAAGCCGAAGTATAACAGGATGCGATTTTTGAAAGCTCCGCGATATGCGGTCGCATTTCAGCTGCGCCCAATGCACAATTAAGTCCCACACTGAGTGGTTTGGCATGAGCCACAGAGGTATAAAATGCTTCGAGGGTTTGTCCGCTAAGTGTTCTGCCACTGGCATCCGTAATAGTGCCGCTGATCATGATGGGCAGACTCTCTTTTTTCGTATCGCGGAAATATTTTTTTATCGCATAGATAGCCGCCTTTGCATTTAGCGTATCGAAAATCGTTTCAATTAAAAGCAAATCCACGCCCCCGTCTACTAAACCACTAACCTGTTCATAGTACGCATCTGAAACCTCATCAAAACTCACGGAACGAAAACCGGGATTGTTTACATCCGGGGATAATGACAATGTTTTGTTCATCGGCCCGATGGCGCCGGCGACATATTTTTGGTTGACGGTTGACGTTTGACGGTTGGCAGTTGGCAGTTGGCGGTTGGCGGTATTTTCGTTGGCCGTTGACCCTTGACCATTAATAGTTTCAGGCTTTAGGCTTTGGGCTTTAGGCTTACAATACTCTTCAATCGCCTGCCTTGCAACTTTTGCGGAAGCAACATTCAATTCATAAGCCAGGGATTGCATGTTATAATCAGCCTGGGCGATTGCCGTACTACTGAAGGTATTGGTTTCAATGATGTCCGCGCCGGCTTCCAGGTATTCCAGGTGGATTGCCTGTATAATATCCGGACGGGTTATGGAAAGGAGGTCATTATTTCCTTTCACGTCGGAAGCCCAGTCTTTGAATCTTTTCCCCCGGTAATCTTTTTCTTCCAGTTTATACCGCTGTATCATCGTTCCCATCGCTCCGTCGATGATGAGAATACGTGATTCCAATGCCGATTTGATATTTGACATGGTGTAAATTTTTGACGCTGACTGTTTAAGACGGAAATTGACAGAGAAGACTTACTAAAAACGGAAGGAAAAGTATATAGGACTTACCTGGCGTTTATTAGTTCAGTTCATCTTTAAATCTGTCAGGCCGAACAATAAACAAATCTGCCTGATGAAGTGCAAAATTACGGCAAATAAGCTTAAAGCCCAAAGCCTAAGGCCTAAAACTATTAACCACCAATTGTCAACTACCAACTGTCAACCGTCAACAGCCAACTGCCAACCATCAACCGTCAACCGTCAACCGTCAACCAACTTCAACGATGTGAAACATAACTCTCCACCGGCAAACGGTTCGAAATCGACCGGGCCAGGGTCATTTCATCGGCATATTCCAGTTCCCCTCCAAAGGAAATCCCCCGGGCGATGGTGGTTATTTTCACCGGAAATGAAGCCAGTTTTTTCTGAATAAAGTATATGGTGGTATCCCCCTGAATATTGGGGTTGAGGGCAAATATGATTTCTATAACTCCTTCTTTCTGAACCCTGTCTATCAGGGAATCGATAGAAAGCTGATCAGGACCGATCCCATCGAGCGGTGAGATAATTCCGCCCAGTACATGATAGGTTCCGCTGAATTGCTGTGTGGTTTCTATTGCTATCACATCCCGGATGGTTTCAACTACACAGATCATATCCTTTCTGCGCATGGAATTGGCACATATAGAGCATATGTCCGCGTCAGCCACATTATGACAACGGTTACAAAACCGGATGTCCTGCCGCATTTTGAGAACGGTTTCCCCGAAAGCCCGTGCAGCGGACGGATCCTGTTTCAAAAGATGAAGAACCAGCCTTAGTGCCGTCTTCTTTCCGATACCCGGCAGTTTGGCGAATTCGTTGACTGCCGTTTCCAACAGAGCCGATGAAAATTGCATGTATAAATTTACAAAGTTATATCGATTTCATTGTCCCAGTCCGCCTTCACGACGACCTTATTCTTCAGCGGAACAACGATCTCCGGCTGCAGGTGCTGATAGTAATTGCCAGGATCCCAAACACCGTTCTGATTGGTGTCGTACAATATGCGAAGCTGGTATTCACCGGGCACAAATAATCTGTTATTATAACGGAGGGAAGATCCGATTTTATAGGATAGAATGATTTTATCACTTGAAAAGAAAAGTAATATGGGATGACGGCTCAGGTCGAGATTCTTGAACCTCAAACGAAGGTTGCCATAATCAGATTCTTTTTTGGTATTGAATTTAATGGTATCGATTTTTAATAAATGGCCGCCCAAAGTGTCTTCTCCAAAATCCTTTTGAAGAATAAGGCGATAACCGGTGCCCGGTCTCCATCTATTATGCAAGGTCAGCTTTTTGTTGGTGCTGTCCATCCTCCAGTAATAAGCAGGTATGTTTACAAAACTGTCATCGGTGAAACGAATTTTGGTCGTATCATAAAATTTAAGAGGGGAACCAAAAGTTAATATCAGAGAATCATGCAGATCCAGTTGGCCATTGGGAATATTCCCGGAGATGATAAGTCTTTTCGGTTTGTCCTTGTCTTCTTTCTTCGAAGGAACCGGAGGTAACAAAGTCTTCTTGGCGGGTTTTGAAAATCCCGATGTGTCTTCATATGCATACAGTAGGAGCGGTGGCGAATTCGTCGTAAGATCTACCGGGCTGTCGGCAAAAGCAAATATCTGCTGCTTCGATGTATACTCATGCAAACCCGTTTCATCTTTCAATGCAAATAATGCATAAACGCCCGGATGGATGTTTGAGAATGTAAAATTTCCCGAACTATCAAGCCTTGCGATATAGCGTGGACGCTCCTTGGCAACGGCCGAGTCATAGAGTTTATCATGCAGGATGGCAATTAGCGTACTGTCGGGCTTGCCTGTATAAGCCATGATCACCCGGCCACTATACTTCATGGAGTCCACGTATCTTCCCGTAGAAAAAACATAAGTGAAATTTTTTAAAACATTTCCTTCATTCACATCCGTGACGGACTTCCCGAAATTCAGCGCATAGGTAGTATTCGGCTGTAGCGTATCCCGCATTTCAACGGTGATCACTTTTAAATGGGAAGTTACCGTGGGCATAACTTTCGGAACGGGAGAAACAATCAGGTTGGTCCGGATATCCTTTAAGTCAATATATTCATCAAAGGTCAGAACGATTTTTTTCCCGTCTACATGAATAGCCTTCATCTTTGGTTCAGCAATCAACAGAACCGGCGGGAGACTGTCCCTCGGCCCACCCGTAGGCGGAACAATATTGGCACAACCTGTAATGAGGGGATAACGTGTGAGAGCCAGGCAGACCAGGAAAAAAATAAAGAGTCGCTTCATGTACTTGGCTGCAAACTTACTGGAGGGCATTGGGATTTAAACAGTTTTATGATTTTATAAACTCGAATGCTCTTCCTCCTGTGCGATGGTTGCCCGGATGTCCAGTTTATTATTTTTTACAAAATTACACCAGTGACAATCTTCCTTGCCGCAACCGGAATAGAATTCGTGCCGCTGGATCTTGTCCCATGTTTCCGTAATCTGACGGGTAACCGTCAATTCGTCTTCCGGACTGATAAATAATTTTTGCTTTATATAGGCTCCTTTGTTATTTGGCTCGATAAAATCGAATTCCGTACTGACCACATGCCAGTCGCGCTGACCACGGTCCACGAGCAGTTTGTAAAAAACAGCCTGTCTCCAGTAATCGCCGCCCAGTGGTTGTTTATCATTGGGTCCTTTGATTTTTGCGATCGAATTATCAGGATTGCCGGTCTTATAATCGACAATATTTACCTGCTTACCGTCAAACTCAAGCTTATCAAGCATGCCCTTTGCCGGAACCCCTTCGATGGCGACATTATTAATCCTTCTTTCAATACTCACGATCGGGTTCCAGCCCCTGACATATTTTTCGTAGTAAGCGGGAAGTATAATATGTCCATATTCCTTTCTTCGTTTGAATTGCTCACTGGTGAAACTTTCGCGATGACGATCCATATACCAGTCGAAGGAAGCAATAAAAAAACCGGACTCGGGAAATTTTTTATCATTCTCAATCATCTTGCGGAATAGCTGTTCGAGGGCAAAATGAACAGAGGATCCGAATTCAGTATTTTCATTCTTTGGCGATGGGATGCGTATGAGATTTTTGAAATAAAATTCCAACGGGCATTTGAGATAATTATTCAGTGCCGTCACATTCATCTGGAAATTTTCAAGTACCCGGTTGATGAATTCCATTTCTATACGTTCCATCTCGGGGGGTTGCTGACCCTGTAGCATTAAGAATTGAAAATCGCTGAGTGCCTGTTGCGTAGGAGAAGGCGTTTCAAAAGGCAGATCAAAGCCGGCGCGGATTTCTGCAATAAACAGGGAAGGTTCGGCTTCTTTGCCATTATTTCGGAAGCGGCTGTATGAGATATATAAATGTGTTTCAGCACGGGTGATGGCGACATAAAACAACCGGCGTAATTCTTCATAATCACTGGCATGGGATTGCAATAATGTGTCGGGGAAATGAAACCCCTTATTGGCACCGCTTTTCTTCTCCCAATAATGAGAATTACAACCGGCAAAAAAGATATATTTAAATTCGAGCCCCTTGGAGCCATGTACAGTCAGGAGGTTTACGGAATCCGTACTCCCATTTACTTCAATGAGAGGAAGGTCAATGCTGTTGTCCTCCATCAGATCAAGATGGGTAACCAATTGCTGCAAATTCAATAAGGGCTGACGACGGGTTTCTTCTTTTATAAAATCAAAAAATGCAGTCAGCATTTGCAGAATACGCTGTTTCTCCGGATGCTTCATGGCAAACGGAAGAAGTCCGGATTCGCGGAAGATGGCCTCGAACAGGGTTTGCAATGTTGTGTTTGAAACGGTACTTATGAGTTTCTCGAGTATTCTGGAAGCAGCTGCCA
>DASXNJ010000038.1:0-18130 GCA_036495145.1 Puia sp. | reverse complement strand
GCTGCCTGTGTGGGCGTTGCGGATGTGACCGTATGCATACTTTTTATTTGAATAACCTGATCCTTAAATCTGCCCGGAATACACCATCCAACCCGGTAACCCGGCGCCAGGGACTTAGATACGGAAGAACATAGCAATACCCAGCCGTTTTTGTCAAAACTTTTGCAGGTACGGGGCCGGCTTTTTCCAAAATATATTTCACCATATATATCATCTTCGATCAATGGTATTTTTTTCTTCGTTAATAAACGGACAAGCTGTTCTTTCTTTTCATCGGGCATGCAACTGCCGACCGGATTACTAAAATTGGTTACAAACAGACAGGCTTTTATTTCCACTTTTTCCATCGCCTTTTTCAGATATTCAATATCTGCTCCGTTTTCAGGATGAACCGGAATTTCCAAGACATTTAATTCCAGGCTGAGCATTATATTGAATATTCCGAAATAGGTTGGGCTTTCGATGGCAACGGTGTCGCCCGGTTTAGTGACAGCCCGCAGACAAAATACCAGTGCTTCCATACAACCCTGTGTGGTGACCACATCATTTTCGGTGATATTGCCTCCCCAGTTGAAAGCCTGTTTAGCGATCTGTTTTCGCAGGGAAATATTTCCCTGCACATTTTCGTAATTCATATTGCCATTCGGACTTTTACGAATCGCTTCCGCCATCGACTTACTCAGCTTCGCCAATGGTAACAGATTAACAGGAGGTGCAGACAACGACAATCGCAATACAGCTTCTTCCTCCATATTTTGATGTATCATGGCGATCATCTGCGTAACACTTACCTGCCTGATCTTTTTTAGCGGCGGTTTAATTTCCGGGGCCTTTGAAAATCTGGCCGATAGAATCCTGACATAATAACCTGATTTTGGTTTTGCTTCAATCATGCCCATGGACTCCAGTTCCACATAGGCTTTGAATGCCGTACTCAGACTGATACCCTGCTCCAGACTCAATGCCCGTACGGATGGCAGTTTATCTCCCGATTTAAGGAGATTTTGCCTTATCTGATTTTCCAAACGGGTGGCGATGCGCAAGTACAGGAAATCGTGGACTATAGAATTGGCTGTCGGTTCCATTTTATCTGTTATGCTCAAAATTAGTAATTCTGCATCTGTTTTGTCGTTGATTTAGGTATTTACTTTGTATTAAAATTCTCATGGAGATTAAAACTTTCAGCGCAAGGGAAATCCAGAAATTCCGGAACGAAACAAAGGGCACTTCTGAGTGGACCCATTTTAACAACGCCGGTGCTTCCCTGCCACCAGACGTTGTGGTTGAAACCGTTATTCAATATTTAAGCGAGGAAGCAGGCCGGGGTGGTTATGAAACAGAATATAAATACAGAGAGCAGCTCGAAAATGTATACCAGCTGATTGCCCGGCTGATTCATGCGGAAAAGAATGAAGTGGCCATTGTGGAAAATGCCAGTATGGCCTGGGGACTGGCCTTCAATGGTATCAAATTTCAACAGGGTGATGAGATCATTACTTCTGAAATGGAATACGAAACCAATCTTCTGGGCTTCCTGAACGCAAAACAGACTTACGGTATACAGATAAAAGTGATACCAAATGATAAACTGGGAAATTTTTCTCTTCAGGCGCTGGAAAATACCATTACTTCAAAAACCAGGCTGATCGCTATCACGCATATTGCTTCTACCGCCGGGACCGTATTACCGGTTGCTGAGATCGGAAAAATTGCACGCAGGTACGATATATTATACATGGTGGATGCATGCCAGACGGTTGGCCAGATACCCATCAATGTAAGGGAAATCGGTTGTGATATCTTATCGGCGACCGGCCGAAAATATTTGCGCGGTCCCCGTGGAACCGGCTTTCTATACGTGAGAAAGGAGATTCAGGATACTTTGAACATCTTTTTTATGGACGGGCATTCGGCGCAACTGATACACGAAACTGCTTTCGAAATAAGAAAGGACGGCAGACGTTTTGAATTGTTTGAAAAGAATCGTGCACTGATGCTGGGACTGGGGAAAGCCATTGAATACGCACTGGATATCGGAATGGGAAGGATCTGGCAGCGGGTACAATACCTGGCCGCCGCCATGAGACGACAATTGTCGGACATTGATGGGATTGTCGTACATGACCAAGGGGAACAAAAAAGCGGGATTGTTACTTTTTCAGTAAGTGGCATCGGGAGCTCGCACGTTAAGTCGGAACTGGCCGAAAAAAAAATCCACGTATCTGTCGGATGGGCTAAATCCACAATGATTTATATGAATAGGAACAGCCTGACGACTGTTGTCAGGGCTTCCATTCATTATTATAATACTGAAGAAGAAATAAGCGCGATCTGTGATGCATTAAAGTCCATCGTAAAATCCGGTTCCAGGATGTCACACGCCGGAAGATAGTTTAGATCAGCGATCTCCTTGTTAACCTTTCTAAAGGGGGAGGAGTTATTTCTCTTCTTCGATATTATAAAGTACATATCCTTTAAGCTGATAGGTAGAAAGTACAACCTGGGCACTGAAAGCCGTTTTTACTTCCGGGATCATATCTTCTGCAGGAATGCGGAAAAATATTTCTGCCTGTCCACAAGCCATCAGGCTGGTATGCAGATCTGTGAATTGCTTCAATATATCCAGATTAGGGTTATTCGTTTGGAATTTTTTGTGAAAGGCTTCATTTTTTAAATAGGTATTCAGGGCACCTCCATGAATAACGATGGCAAGTTCCAGATTTCCCCTGGATACTCCGGAAGCTATGTGGAGGTTGATGATACGTCCGATTTCTGCGAGCCCTTCATTGAGTTTACGCCGGCTACTACTGTCTTTGGGCCAGATGGTCATATTGAAAAGTAATTTGTATTTCATGGTGGTATCGGGCTTCTCCGTTACATTCCTGGCGGCAAAAACTCCGGACCATTTGCTATTTTTTATGACGGGATATGTGGCCGTTTTTTCCAGATTAGCCCAGAACAGACTGTCTTTTACATTTTTTACAACACTATCCCGAATATTTTTTGCATAAGCGACAGAAGATTTTTTAATCAGGCTGTCCGAAATTCTGTTGATTAAACTGTCCTGATTTGTGACAGATTGTGAAAAAACAATGGAAGTGAAGAAAAAGTAAAATAACAGCAGGCTAAAGTAAAATTTCATAAATAGTGGTTAGGGGAAGAATAATAAAGAAATGTAATATGGTCATGACTATGTTTTTTTAAGGTACTACAATCGAAGGACATATTTTTGCGAAAATAATTCCCCCGTTAATTAACCCATGGTGTAAATAGATTTCGATAAATTTATCAGCCCAAATTTTTGACAATGAGAAAACTGATGATTTGCTTTTTAAGCTTTGTATTATTTCTTCATAAGGTGAATGCACAAATTGATGCAGGACTGTTCCGGTATCCCGATGTTTCGGAAAACCAGATTGTATTTTCTTATGCGAACGACCTGTGGATGGTGCCCAGAGAAGGGGGTGAAGCCTATAAAATCAGTTCACCGCCCGGTGTGGAATCATATCCGAAGTTCTCGCCTGATGGAAAATCGATCGCATTTACCGGTAACTATGATGGCAACAAGGATGTATATGCGCTTTCTGTAACGGGTGGCGTGCCTGTCCGACTTACGGAACATGGATATACTGACCGTGTTGTTGACTGGACACCGGATGGTAAAAATATTTTGTTTGCTTCCAACAGGGAAAGTGGAAAAGCCAGATTCAATCAATTTTATACGGTGCCTGTTTCCGGAGGGGCCGCATCCAAATTGCCGCTTGCTTATGCGGAATTCGGATCCTATTCTCCTGACGGCAGTCAGATGGCCCTGACTTTTCGCACGCAGGCGGGTCGGAACTGGAAGCGTTACCGGGGTGGATGGAAAGCGGACATAAATATTTTCAATTTTAAGACACTCAGTTCCGAAAATATTTCGGGATCAGAAGCAGCCGGTGATGAGTTCCCGATGTGGACCGGGAACATGATTTATTTTTTATCAGACCGCGGAGCCGATCTCCGTATGAACCTGTGGCGGTACAATTTGGCATCCAAATCTTTTGAACAGGTAACTCATTTTACTGATTATGATGTGCACTATCCTTCGCTGGGTCCGAAGGATATCGTATTTGAAGCTGCCGGAAAGCTTTGGCTCTATCCACTGGATTCTCAACAATTGAAAGAAGTAAAAGTAACCGTGATGACGGATGAAACGGCGCTGAAACCAAAATGGGTCAGTACAGAAAAAGTGGTCCAGCAAAGTTTCATCAGTCCGGATGGTAACCGTGTGCTTTTGAGTGCAAGGGGAGAAATATTTTCTCTGCCTGCGGAAAATGGATTTGTGAAAAATCTGACGCAAACATCAGGTGTCGCCGAACGTTATCCGGCCTGGTCGCCGGATGGTAAAAATATAGCATACTGGAGCGACCGCTCGGGCGAATATGAATTGTATGTTTCACCGTACAACGCATTCACTGCAGATTCAAAAAAACTAACATCCTACGGGCCCGGATTCAGATACAGATTATTCTGGTCGCCCGACAACAAAAAGATTGCATTTATTGACAAGGCCATGCGCATTCAGATTTATGATCTGAATAGCGGGCGAACTATACAAATTGACAAGGCCCTTCATTATTCAGAAGGAAGTCTGGAGGGTTTCACCGGCGCCTGGTCATCCGACAGTCGATGGTTTGCTTATAGCCGCGATCTTGAAAATTCGCATAATGCTATTTTTCTTTTTGATTACCGCGATCAGTTGAAGAGCCAGATTACAGACGGATATTACGATTGCAGTAATCCGGTTTTTGATCCAGAAGGAAAATATATTTATCTGTTGACGAATCAATCCTTCAACCCTTCTTACAGCGATATTGATAATTCATTTATATATGGGAATGCCAGTCAGATTGCTGCGATTTCTCTGAAGAAAACAACTCCTTCATTGTTATATCCCAAGAATGATACCGTAGCCATTCAATCTGAAAAGCAGGAGCCCGAAAATGCCAAACCCGACAGCACTAAAAACAAGAAAAGTCCGAATGGATCAGTATCAAAAACTGAAAAAGGAGCAGTGAAGCCAGTGGATATTGAACTGGACGGCCTGGAATACAGAATGGTCATTCTTCCCATTCCTTCGGGTCATTATATAAGTCTGGATGCCGACAAGGCGAAGATTTATTTATTACAATCACCCGGCACCGGTTCCGCTGAAACAAAAGCCACTCTGAAGTATTATGATATTGACAAACGAGAGGTGAAGATAATCCTGGCAAATATTGATGACTTTCAGTTATCAGCGGACAGAAACAAAATACTACTACACCGCGATAACAGCTGGGCAATTGTGAAGGGAGAAGAAAACCAGAAATTTGAAAAGCCATTGCGTATTGCCGAAATGAAAATGCTGGTTGATCCAGTGCAGGAATGGAGGCAGATTTTTAATGATGCCTGGAGACTTGAACGCGATTTTTTTTATGATTCCACCATGCACGGTGTGGATTGGAACCTGGTAAAAGAGAGATATGCAAAGATGATGAAAGGGGCGATGACGCGTGAGGAAGTCGATTTTATCATTGGGGAAATGATCGGAGAGCTCAGTTCATCCCATACGTATCATGGAGGTGGAGATTTGGAAACAGAAAAACATTCAGCCGTCGGTTATTTGGGTGTTAATTGGGAGGCGGATGGAAGTTATTATAAAGTAAAACAAATTATACGTGCAGCGCCCTGGGATGCAGAATCCAGATCTTCTCTTGACCGGCCGGGGATAATGATCAAAGAGGGAGATTATATTCTGGCAGTAAACGGAGTGCCTCTAACAACAGCGCATGAACCCTTTGAATTATTCCAGGATCTTTCAAATAAACCGGTAGAACTTACCTATAATACCACGCCTTCCTGGATCAATGCAAAAAAAGTAGTGGTTCAAACCATGGACGATGAGTACCGTCTGCGAAACCTGGCATGGATAGAAGGAAACAGAAAACAGGTAGAAGCGGCTACCAACGGGGAAGTCGGTTATATATTCGTGCCCAGTACAGGCATCGATGGTCAGAATGAGCTCATCCGGCAATTCAATGCTCAATGGGATAAAAAAGCTTTAATTATTGATGAACGATTTAATGATGGTGGTCAGATTCCGGATCGGTTTATTGAATTATTAAATCGAACACCATTGGCATATTGGGCTACCCGGGATGGCCAATCTCTGCCATGGCCGCCATTTTCAAATTTTGGTCCGAAAGTAATGCTCATAAACGGTTGGAGCGGTTCGGGCGGCGATGCATTCCCGGATTATTTCAGAAAAAGAGGACTTGGTCCGCTGATCGGCGCCAGAACCTGGGGAGGACTCATTGGTATCAGTGGCGCTCCCGATCTGATTGATGGCGGCGCAATTACGGTTCCCAGTTTCAGGATGATTAATCCTGACGGTACATGGTTCAAAGAGGGGCATGGCGTAGATCCCGATATTGAAGTGCGGGAGGATCTGGGCAGTATGGCAAAGGGGATCGATCCCCAACTGGTGCGTGCCATTGCGGAGATAAAAGATGAAATTCAAAAAAAGGGATACACCGCACCTAAAACCCCTCCATATGAGAAACGCTGAACGCCTAAAGCCCAACGCCTAAAACTTCGGGCCTCCGGCTATTGTATATGATTCATCGATTGATCAATGTTTACCTTTAAGGATGAAATGGTCAGCTGTTGAATTTGATGCGGTCGTTGTCGGCTCAGGTCCCAATGGTCTGTCAGCGGCCATCACACTGCAAAAATCCGGTTTGAAAATTTTATTGATTGAAGCTGACTCCACGGTCGGCGGTAATATGCGTTCTGCAGCGTTAACCCTGCCCGGATTTACACATGATATTGGTGCTGCTGTTCATCCAATGGCAGTTGGTTCCCCATTTTTTGCCTCCCTTCCCCTGAAGGAATTTGGACTGGAATATATTTTTCCGAAATATGCGGTAGCGCACCCTTTCGATGATGGAAGTGCATCCTGGCTTGAATCCTCACTTCAAAAAACGGCATATGCTCTCGGAAATGACGGTGATTCTTATACAAAATTATTTTCGCGTTTGCTTAGTGAATGGCCATTAATAGAATCCGATGTTCTCGGGCCACTGCGGATTCCACGACATCCGCTGGCCATGGCAAATTTTGGAATGAGCACTTTGCTTCCGGCAAACACTTTGTGCCGAAAATATTTTAAGGATGAAAAAGCAAAAGGCCTTTTTGCAGGAATGGCAGCCCATGGTTTACTTCCCTTTTCAAAAATAGCCAGTTCCGCGGCAGGATTGGTATTGATGATCCAGGGCCATCTGAAAGGATGGCCAATCATAAAGGGGGGGTCACAGAAATTAGCAGATGCGCTCTCTGCTTACTTTATAGCCATTGGCGGACAAATACAAACCGGATTCCGGATTGAGAAATTAAAGGATCTTCCAAGTGCCAGGGCGATTGTTCTCGACCTGTCGCCCAAACATATATTACGGATCGCCGGAAGTGAATTCTCATCTTCATACAGGAATCAGTTAGAAAAATACCGGTATGGTATGGGAGTCTATAAGATCGATTGGGCGCTCGATGCTCCGATTCCATTTAGAGCCGCTCCCTGCGGTCAGGCCGGGACAATTCATTTAGGAAATTCTTATAGAGAAATCGCATTAAGCGAACAAATCACCTCAGAAGGTGAGCATCCCGAAAAACCTTTTGTCCTTCTTGCCCAGCAGAGTATTTTTGATCCGACGCGTGCACCTTCAGGAAAACATACTGCCTGGGCCTATTGTCACGTGCCCAACGGATCGCTTCGTGATATGCGTGCAACCATAGAAAAACAGGTCGAACGCTTTGCTCCCGGATTCAGGGAACGAATACTGGCTGTTCATACAATGGACACAAAAGCAATGGAGGAATATAATCCGAATAATGTGGGTGGGAGTATAAATGGGGGCGAACAGGATATCCGTCAGCTTTTTACCAGACCAGCACTCAGACTTTCGCCTTATCGAACCCCGGCAAACAGCATATACCTTTGCTCTGCATCCACACCACCGGGCGGAGGTGTTCATGGTATGTGTGGTTACCAGTCTGCGAAACGTGTTTTGAAAGATATTTTTAAGTCAGAATAAAAAATTTTGAGCTTGATTTATCATTCTGATAGATTAATCATGCGGGACCTGTTTTTAGGCGACCTGAGTGATGTTCATCACCTGCTTACGAGACCTGAAACAGATAAATACAATACACTTGGCAGTCCTGAGACGATCCAAAGGACAGAGTATTTAATGACCGAATGGATCATGGCCCAAACTGAAGAGCCAAGAACATTATTTGTATTTGCGTTGGAAAACAGAAACAATGGTCATTGGATGGGATTGATTGGTTTACAACTCAGAGAATTAAAATTCAGAAGCGCTGAAGTTTGGTTCAAGATTCTTCCGGAAAACTGGGGTGACGGATTTGCTACCGAATCTCTCAACAGAACGTTAAACTTTGCATTCATCGAACTCAATCTTCACAGAGTGGAAGCCGGTTGCGCGACTGGAAATATTGCGTCCGCCAGGGTTCTTGAAAAAGCCGGAATGAAACGTGAAGGATGTAAAAGAAAAATTTTACCTATTCGCGGAGAATGGGTGGATGCATACAGTTATGCTTTGCTGGAAGAAGATTTTAAAAATTCAAAAACTGAACAATGGCCGGCGCATTGAGATCGGGGTACTCTGGTACAGCATTGGAAAAAAAACTGGGAATCAGGGAAAACTTCCGGATCCGTTTAATTCATGCCCCTGAAGATTATTTCGATCTTTTTACAGAATGGCCGCAAACTGTTGAAATTTCGGATGATCTGCGTATAAAGAAAAACTTCATCCATTTCTTTACAAAAAATTTTTCGGACTACCACCGTATGTTGCCCCTGCTAAAAAATGAAATTGAACAGAATGGTATGATATGGGTATCCTGGCCCAAGAAGGCTTCAGGGATTCCATCGGATGTGTCGGAAGATTTAATCAGAACATATGCTTTGGAAACCGGTCTGGTTGATATAAAAGTATGTTCAGTGAGTGAGGAGTGGTCGGCGCTCAAACTGGTCATACCTTTAAAATTCAGAAAAAAATAAATATGATAAAAAGTTTTTTCTTCTTAACGGTTGCCTTCCTGTTTTGCTTTTATGTGGAGGCACAGTCGACCGATTCAATAAGAATTCAAGCGATTCCCCGCGGGTTATACTGGGAGAATGTGCCAAAATCTTTCTCAATGAAAGGAAATGATTTGACGATCATTGCCGGAGGAAAAACGGATATGTTCAGAGATCCGAATGTAAAATACAACACGGATAACGCGCCAAAACTCTTGTTTGAGGGAGATGAGAATTTTGTATTGGTTGCATCCATTGAACATGCATTTGCCAGCCAGTGGGATGGGGGAGCCATCGTAATCAAACAGGACAGTCTGAATTGGATAAAGTTTTGCTTTGAGAAAGATTATACCGGTGCGAGAAGGGTAGTCAGCGTGGTTACAAAGGATATTTCGGATGATTGTAATTCTGAAGAAATGAAATCCGACAAGATTTTTTATAAAGTAGCAAAGGCTGATAATGTTATTACATTGTACTTTTCGGGGGACGGGATAAAATGGCTCCTGGTGAGGCATCTGCAATTCGAAACGCAGAAAGGATTCAAATTGGGATTTTTGGCACAATCACCTACGGGCGACCGGTGCGAAGTAAAATTTACCAATATCAGTTATCAGATAAAAAAAATAAAAGATCCATATCTGGGTGAATAGAATGACGGTGATATGTAATTGCAATAAAACTCGCTAAGCGATATCCTGGAATTGAAAATAACAAGCATATATTATGGGTGAGCAAAAAATTTCTCCGGATGATGTATTAAAGATCATGCTAAAGAGGGACCGGTTTACAGAATGGCTGGGACTTCAGGTTATTGAATTCAGGCATGGATACTGCAAATTGAAATACCGGATTGTTGATGATATGATGAATGGGTTCAATAGTGTTCACGGGGGCATTTTGTTTGCAGCAGCTGATTCTGCCTTTGCCTTTGCGTGTAATTCTTATGGTCATCTCACCGTGGCACTGGATGCTTCGGTCAGTTTTACAAAGCCGGTAAAAACAGGTGAACTATTAAATGTGGAGGCCGTTGAAATTTTTCTTGGCAATAAAATCGGTATCTACGATGTTCGCACTACGAATGAAAAGGATGAGTTGGTCGCTCTCTTCAAGGGCACCGCTTACAGGACCTCGACAGAACTCAGCTGACAGGGAGTCTTTAAAAACACTCAGCGCATTTTTTCGGCCGGCACAAATTCACTCATAACCGCTTCCCTTATCAATGCTGGCGGTAAAATACCCTGCGATAATATAAAATCGTGGAAGCGCAATGTGTTAAATTTTGCACCAAGAGCCTGTTCAGTATCTTTTCGAAGTGAAACCATTTTTGTAAACCCATAAAAATAACTGTTGGCCTGACCCGGGGCACGCAGGCTGTAACGCTCAACTTCCTGTTGTGCAAACGCATGCGACGAAACAACGTCAACCATTAATATATTCAGTGCCTGTTGCTGTGTAATAGTGCCGGCCTGTAATTCAGGATCAAGAAATGCCCTGGCAGCGCGAAGTAATCTGTAGTCCAATGAAACGAGTTGGCCTTCAACAGGCATAAACGGCCTGATAATATATTCCGAATATAAGCCCCAACCTTCCGTATTTGTTGCATTTAACGCATACAGAACCCGGGCCAGCGATACTCCTTCTTCAACCATTTTATCAAATTGCATTTCGTGCCCCGGGCGTACTTCATGTGCTATAAGGGTCCAGGATGCAGCATCGAAGGTAAAATCGTCGTATTTATCGACTTTTTCGCCGGGCGCGGGAGGCAGATTCAATGGCAAAACGAATACACCGCGCTGTCCTGTATTGTTTAAAAAGGGCGGTCGAACCATGTGGGGGGCGGGTTGTTGGGCTGTTTCAGCAGCCGTGGCTATTTTAATACTGGCCGGTCGGCCCGGCAAAGTAACGAGTTGTTGTTTTCGGATAATGTCTTCGATGATTGCCAAATGAGCTTCGTAGATTGGTAGAATGGAATCGCCGATGATCTGATCTTTTTTCAAAAACTGCATGACCGCGCGATAGTCGTTCGATGGAAGATTGTATTTTTTTGCAATTTGTTCCGCCAGCGGTTTCATCTGTTCCTGAATATCATCAAATGCTGCATGCGCTATTTTTGCAATCTCTGTCGGTGGAATGTCAACCCCATATGTCTCCAGGGCTAATCTGTATTTCTCAGGAGGTAATCTGAAGTCAATTCGTCCTTTGGGAAGTAACGAATCCTTCATCCACTGATCATATTCCTCAAGTTGTTTCCTGATAACGGCATACGTATCTTCCCAGCCTATTATTTTATATTTTACGAATAACTGCTGAACACCCTCAACCAAACTGCCGTTGTGCGACAAAATAACTTCCATATTTTGTTTGGAAGGAAGGATCATATCCGCTTTTTTCATCTGCTGTACTGTACGTTCTTTCAGAATCGTGGTAAGAGGAGAGTATCCGGATTGTAAACCGGCATATTTGCGCAAACGGATCAAAGCCGCATTGCGCCTTTCCACAGGGGTTTGCTCGTCGAGCAATGTTTTGATGCCATCAAAAACTGTACTCGAAGGATTAAAAAAAGGAACCTCCCTGTTGAGCTCAAAGTCCTGCTGACGAAAATTTAGTTTTGTATTACTTATCAGGATCTCCAGATCCTGTTTTATTTTAATATTCGATTCCTTTTGCTTTGCCTCATTTAAAATTATGACGGCATTTTCCAAATCCTTTCTTTGAGCAAATACATTTGCCAGTGTTGGCACACCTGTCAGTGTATCGTAAACTGCCAGTCCCTGCTCAGAGCCAAACTCGGGAGAATACTTCTCGTCGATATCAATCAGTATCTTGGTATAGCTATTAGATTTAATAACCCATTCCTTGTTATCTGTGTTTTTGGTGGCCGCATTTTGCGAATAGGTGGTAATCGAAATAAGACTGGAAATGAAAACAACAAAAACTTTCAGTATTTTATTGGTCATATGAGTTATTCCTGAGCCCAAGATATTTAAATGTTTTGACACCGGAACATGGAAACTTTCGTATTACCAATGGAGCAGGAAATAATCTTCGTTCATTTAATGATCAAATCAGGTTTTTGAAGCAGACTTTGAAAGACATATTTAGAATACTCAACCGAAGCGAAGTTGACAAACTTTGGCAACTTACAATCGCGGATGTGTTTATCAGTGTGCTGGATATTTTGTTTTTGATTGCATTATTGTTTGTGATCAATTTTTACACACAACCGCAGGGTCAGGCGTCCGCCAGATTTTTTTCACCCGCTCTTTTTAATGAGCACCCGGTATTGCTAATCAGCTTATTTTTTCTTTTGTTTACCGCAAAGAATATCCTGGCATTTCTCATTTCAAAAGCCCAATATAATTACGTTTATGAAGTGGCGTCCAGGATTTCAAGGGACAATTTATTACAATACCTGAATGGCCCTTATACGGATTACATTCATGTTGATTCTTCTGTAATGAACAGGTATATCAGCCAGCAGCCCGTTGAGTTCTGTCATTATGTATTGAACGGATTGCAACAAATTTTCAGTCAGATGGTCCTGATCCTCATAAGCATCACTGCGATTGTAATTTTTAACCCTTTGTTGTTACCATTACTTCTGTTGATCCTGGTCCCACCTGTAGCCCTGATTTCGATATTCATAAAAAAAAGGCTTCATGAAGGCCGACAGCAGGGAAAGAGCATGAGCGAAAAATCCATGCAACATCTACAGGAAGCGTTGACGGGCTATGTAGAGAGTAACCTGAATTCAAAAAATGAGTTCTTTACGAACCGGTATCATCGTTTTCAGCTAAAACTCAACCGTTACCTGTCTGAGCGGCTGATCATACAAAATATGCCCACCCGTTTTATTGAGGTATTTGCAGTATTTGGTTTATTTCTTCTCATCGTTTTGAATTTCCTTGCCTCTCATCATCCTACGATTCCAATAATCACCCTGGGGGCCCTGATGGCAGCCGCCTATAAAATTATTCCCGGTATTGTAAAAGTCACCAATTTAACAGGACAGGTAAGGACCTACGCATATACGGCGATAGGATTAACTAAAGGGGAAGAACAGCCGCCGGAAACAAATGAAGTTACGGATCATATTTCTTCCATCGATTTTGAAAATGTTTATTTCGATTTCAACGGGAAAAGCGTCCTGAGATCTTTTTCGATGAATCTGGAGAAGGGCGATATGATGGGCATATCCGGCATATCCGGAAGGGGTAAAACAACACTTGTAAATTTATTATTGGGATTCTTAAAAGCGGATAATGGGAATATTTATTATAATGATCAATTGTCGGATGCGGGTACCAGAAAGAAATTATGGAAGAGAATATCTTATATCAAACAGCAACATTTTTTTCTGCACGCATCTGTCGCAGAAAATATCACATTGGAGGAAGGAAATTATAATAAAAAAAGACTGGAGGATGTTTTAGAGCTGACTGGAATGGCCCAAATGGTCCGGTCATTTCCTCATGGGCTGGATACGGTGATTACGGAAAATGGAAAAAATTTAAGCGGCGGCCAAAGACAATGTTTTATTTTGGCGCGCGCCTTATACAGAGATTTTGACTTGCTTATTCTGGACGAACCATTTAGCGAGCTGGACAAGGCTGCCGAAACAGAAATGCTGAAACAACTTCGGATACTGGCAAACAATGGGAAGATCATCCTTTTAATTACGCATAATACCGACGCATTTTCTTTTTGTAACAAGAAAATCCAATTGGATGACCTGGCAAAATAAAACGCTGATTATCCTGATTCCGGGTTTTCCTGCCAACGAACAGGATAGTACCTGTCTTCCTTTTCCCCAGGCTTTTGTCAAACATCTCAAATTATTAAATCCGGATCTGAACATAAAAGTGTTGGCATTTCAATATCCATATTTTGAGGCTGTTTATGAATGGCATACATGTGAAGTACACGCATTCAAAGGCAGAAACAGGGGCGGATTCCGGCGTTTATTTTTATGGAGAACGATATGGCGGCGCCTGAAAAAAATATTTCAGGAAAATGAGATACTGGGAATTTTGAATTTCTGGATGGGAGAGACGGCATTGATGGCAAAATTCGCTTCAAAGAAATACGGCGTGCGATCATTTACCTGGTTAATGGGCCAGGATGCCAGAAAGAATAACCGGTATGTTTCTATCATCCGACCCAAACAGGAAACACTGATTGCCCTGTCGGATTTTCTCGCAGATGAGTTTTTCAGAAATTATAAGATAAAACCAACGCACACCATTCCACCGGGAATTGACATTGCATCATTTCCCGCAAAAAAGATGGAGAGAAAAATTGATATTCTGGGTGTGGGTTCGCTAATTCCACTAAAGCAATTTGATCAGTTTATCGAGCTCGTTGCAGAACTCTCCGCTTCCCACCCGGATCTTAAAACGATTATTTGCGGCGAGGGACCTGAGCGTAAGAAACTGCTACAACTCATTCATCATTATCACTTAGCCAGTCAGATTGAATTGCGCGGTGAGTTGGATCATGATAGCGTATTAAATATCATGGGAGAATCCAGGATACTTGTTCATCCCTCCGCATACGAAGGATTTGGCGTCGTTATATTAGAAGCATTGTATGCGGGGGCACAGGTTCTGAGTTATTGTCAACCCATGCATACTCATTTTAACCATCATCATATTGTAAAAACGAAGGAGGAAATGAAAAAAAAGCTGCTGGAGTTATTGGACAACAGAAACCTGAATCATGATTCCGTACTGATCTGGCCGATCGGGGAAACCTGCAAAAAAATATTATCCCTTTACAATTGATTGATTACGTCACCCAGACTTTCCGCAATGCTTTTAAAACTGAGATTTTCACGGAAATATTTTTCAACCCTTAGCCTCTCTTTTTCGATCGGCAGCGTGTGTAGATTTTCAAGCATTTGAGCCAAAGCTTCGACATCTCCCGGCGGAAATAAAAATCCATATTTCCCCTTTTCTGTAATTTTTTCGAAAGAAGGAATTGCCGTGACAACCGGTATGCAACCACATGCCATCGCTTCCAGCAATGCGTAACCGCTTCCTTCGGAAAGACTCCCTGAAATGTAAAAATTGGCAGCACTGAACCAGCTGGTCAGTTCACGGTGATCCACTTTCCCAATCAGCTTTACAGCATCTTCCAGCACAACACTTTGAAGAACTTTATTCTTCACTTCCTCCAGCAACTCTTCGTCCTGGTATATCATATACAACCTGGCATTCGGATGATACAAGCCATATTTCTTAAATGCTTTCAATATGGTCAGAGGATCCTTGTTTTTATTCAGCCTTCCGACCCATAGAAAATTATGGGCGCCGGACATGCCCACCCTGGCCTGACTTTTCACTTTATCCCGTCTGATAAAGTTTGTAGACGCTTCCAGCACTTCCTTACATTTATAGGGATTTCTTATAATTTTTTTGTTGATCCATGCGGACGCATTTTTATAAGAGGTAAAAAGGTATGCACTTATATTTCTGTCAGCTATTTTTTGTAGCAACCCCTTCATTCCATCAAAGGGTTTTTCCCCATGATGCTGAACAATGATTCTGCAGTTTTTACCCAGCGTCCATTTCAATGATATTAACTGCAGTGGGAAAATCAGCCCTTCTACCAATACGATATCAGGATTTTGACTCTTGATATACCGGTGTGTTTTAAAAGGGATATGCCAGAATTTGTTCCGGCTTCTGAAAAAAGCGTATGCTTTCCCGTTGATATATTCAATACCGTTATAATCCAGATGTTTTACAAAAATAAACTGAATCGATTTCTGTATAAAGTCAGCAAAACCCAATGAAGGAGCATGTTTTTCCAGCACCTGAAGAGGTTTATTGAATTCACTATGATGATGATAAACGACGTCCACGACTTTAATCATAGTGAGATTCATTAATCGTTTCGAAAACTTCAATGGGGAAATGGATATTCGGGTTATACTTTCTGATTTCGCAAATCAAACCGGGCAAATCTCCCTCAACGAATTTTGTATTTTCTTTAAAGTTTATCTGATTATATCGGAAGAGATTCACCGGCAGGAGCCTGAGTTGCGAAAGCAGGGATTTATCAAATAAGCGGATTTGCCCTTTGTGAATAATCAGTAATATGTCTTCGGGATTTGCATTGAATAATTCACCGGCTCCGGAATATTTGTTTTTCATTTTCAGCACAACGATATCGGCGTCCTTTTTTGGTTCTAATTTGCCCTTATTCAAATTCCATAACCTGGCGGGTGCGCTGGTAATTGTATCCAGCAATTCCTCATCAGTAACCTGATGTAGTGTGTGTGCGAGCCTCAGATGTTTCCAGATATTCCAACTCCCCGTCAATGTAGAGTCCGATCCAAAAACAACCGTCGTGCTGTTTTTCAATTCATGAATCCGGGCATGCTGATCCAGTAGTATCCGGTTTGACTCGGGGCACCATATCATAGCTTTGAATCGCCTGGCCTGTTCTGGCTTCATGGATACACCGTGAACACCTATTAAATTTCTTTTTAACAAATTAAACTTAAGCAATTGATCAATTTCATCAACGGATCTTTTGTTGGTGCCTTCACCCGTGTGTATAACACAATCTCTCCGCAGATGGAAGGGATTATTCAGCTTCCACTTCCAGTTTTTTTCAAATGCCACCGAATGTAAATTTTGTGTTTGCTGGTATATATCGATCAATGGGTTTTCAATATCCAGCCTGCTGCCATGATTGACTACGGTAGTGACGCCGGTCAACAGGTTCTTGTACATCCCCCAGGCCGCACGAAGTTTTTTGGGTATTCTCAATACCGCCCTGATATTTTCTTTATGGGACTCATGTATATGTTTCCCCCAGTCGGTATAATGATCGTACTTTCTGTTACCTAGTACAGAAAAGCAATTAAAATCAAGATGATCATGCGAATTGATGAGACCGGGAATAGCGATGGCATCGGTAAACCGAAGTTGCAATGGATCAGAGGAATTATATTCATGCCCGGATCCAATTGCCATGATTTTTTCTCCGTAGATAGCAATATTTACCGGCTGATCTGAATTAATAATGGATAGATGATTAAGCAGCACGTTGTTTCCTTAAGTATAATCCGTAAATAACAGGGAGCCCTTTAAAGCGCTCGTAAACGGGCAGGGCGTTCTTTGCTTCATAATATGATCTTACATTTTCATCCACCGTCCTCTCTTCTTCCCGGATCAGCGAGAGTCCGGCATCATAAAAAGTTTGCTTTATTTTCAGAATCGAATGAGTATAATTTCTTACGGACAGGCTCCTGCCGCCGTGACTGAAACTTCGTTTGCCGCCCCGCGCAAGCAGGGAGGGATGAAAATCAGTAACCAACATTTCGCCATTCGTTTTCAAAACCCTGGACCAGGACGAGATCGCTTCCCCGATGTTTTTTATATGCGCGATGGTCAGCGTTGAAACGATAAAATCCATAGAGGCGTCCGGAACCGATGCTAATAGATTGTCTGTTGTCTTTTGCGTATTGGCAAATGGAAATTTGCTTTTCAACTGTTCGAGCATCGCGCCCGAAATATCAAAACCAATTACGCCAGAAGGATTTTTTGCATATATTTTTTGCCAATGTCTGCCGGTTCCGCAACCAATATCTGCAACTTCTTTGCCTTTGAGATCAACAGGCTCAATAAGATCTGAAAAAATCTTTTCATCCAGGTCAAGCATCAGATTGCCGGGCTGCTTATCATAATTCGCTGACCAGATTTCGTATGCTTTCTCAGGATCCAGGTCAGATTTTGAAAGGCCGGTCTTGTAAAGAAAATCTTTGAATTTTGTGATCATATTGTTAACAGTCGTCTGGATATCTGCCATTCCTTACTACATGTACGCGTTTTCTACGGAACAGGTTGTATTTCCGCCCTTTAATATCATTTTTTGCAACCGGTTTAAGGCACCGGACGTATCCACATGTGGAGGGGGGCACGAGGCCCCTGGAAATTCTATGAATGGTATATTATTATTCAATCCACGCAGTGCCAATGCAAAATATCGTGTACCCAATTC
>DASXNJ010000037.1:0-5793 GCA_036495145.1 Puia sp. | reverse complement strand
TAACGGTTCTGGGGTGGGGATCGAAAGTGATGATAACGGTTTCGCCATCCACTTCGGCCGCTCTTTTTTTCATCTGGTTTATCACCTGCTGATGACCCGTATGTACACCATCAAAGGTTCCAATGGTGAGTACTGTATTTCGAAAAAGGGGCAGCGCTTCAATATTCCTGTAGACCTGCATAAGTAAAATCTGTTGCGAAATTATATAAACGCGCCTTATGAATTAAAATTTCTGTTTTTCGTTTTCCGGCTTCCCCGATTCGATTAGCTTTGCGCCAGATTTAAATCAGCTTTTTTTTATATGTCTCTTTACTCCCGACGTGGCGTTTCAGCCCAGAAAGAAGAAGTGCATCAGGCAACAGCCAGCCTGGACAAAGGACTTTATCCCTTTGCCTTCTGCAAGATTTATACAGATTTCCTCGGCGGCGATCCTGAATGGGTGAACCTGATGCATGCCGATGGCGCGGGCACCAAGAGCATACTGGCCTATTTATTCTGGAAAGAGACGGGCGATATTTCTGTCTGGAAAGACATCGCCCGGGATGCCGTGGCGATGAACCTCGATGATCTGTTATGCGTTGGCATTTATGATAATCTCCTGTTTTCATCAACCATCGACCGGAATAAATCGAGGATACCGGGTGAGGTTTTGCAGGCCGTCATCGAAGGCACGCAGGAATTTTTTGATGAATTGAAATTATCCGGCGTTGGCATTCATTTTCTCGGAGGTGAGACCGCCGACGTGGGCGACCTGGTCAGAACCATTGCAGTGAACGGCACGATGACGGCCCGATGGCCAAAATCAGAAATTATCAGCAATGAGAAAATCGCAGCGGGTGATGTGATCATTGGTATTTCCAGCAGTGGAAAAGCTTCATACGAAAAAGTTTATAATAGTGGCATCGGATCAAACGGATTAACGAGTGCCCGTCATGATGTGCTGGAATCCAGTTATGGACATTATTATCCGGAGACGGTGGAACCGATGCTCGACAAGGATGTGATCTATACCGGCAATCATAAGTTAACCGATCCTGTAAAAACAGAAACCGGAGAAGAAACGACGATCGGCAGATTGCTGCTGAGTCCCACGAGAACCTATGCGCCGGTGGTAAAAGCCCTGCTGGAAAATCATTTTGACCGCGTTCATGGAATGATCCACAGCAGTGGGGGCGGACAAACAAAATGTCTGAAATATCTGCCTCGTCCCATGCGGGTCGTAAAAGATAATTTATTCAAGGCCCCCGTCATATTTGACCTCATCCGCCAGTCTTCGGGTGCCGATGACCGTGAGATGTATCAGGTGTTTAATATGGGTCAGCGTCTGGAAATTTATACAGACTCATCTGCTGCCTCTGCGATGATCAGTCTGATTAAAAGTTTCGGTATGGAAGCGCAGGTGATCGGAAGAGTTGAAGATTCTTCGAAGAGAGAATTGCTGATTGATGTGGGAGGAAACAAGATCGGGTTTTAATTATCAATGATTAAGGATTAAGGATTAATGTCAATTTCAATTAATCCTTAATCATTAATAATTAATCGTTATTTTTTTACTTCGCTTCGAGTTTATAATTGATCGGTTGTTTTTTGTATGACGCCACTTTTACACCTTTATTCATGGCGGGTATCCAGTGACCGCTTTCCTGTACGACCCGCACAGATTCTTCACGCAATTCTTTCGGTCCGCTGATGGCATGAACATCGGCAATGGTTCCATCGGTGTTTACGATAAATTCCACCATCACTTCTCCCTGCACTTCATTGCTTACGGCAGCCGCAGGATATTTTAAACTTTTGATGAGGTAAGTTTTCCAGCCAGCAAATCCGCCCGGATAATCGGCGTCCACTTCGACTTTTTTCAACGGACCTGAACTGTCATATGTATTTCCATCTGTTTCGGACAAATCCGTTGACTGTGTTTCTATCGTCGTCTGATTCGTAAGGTTTTCATTATTTACCACGCTTTTCGCCTTCTCATTATTTTTTATTTCTGTGTTTGAAACAAGCACTTCCGTTGTCAGATTGTTATTTACGGTTTTTTCTGTTGCCCGGGTTTCCGTGACCGGAGTAGTATCCGCCTGACTATACTTCTTTATTCCTTCCAATATATCCCGCGCGATTTTTTCCTGATTCTTTCCATCCATCATATAGGCCAGATCCGTTTTGTTGTCGATAAAACCACATTCGATCATAATGGCAGGCACGGTTGCGTAATCAAGAACACGGATATGACCTTCACGTTCCTTTAATTCGGCGGAGATCGAATAATCCGGTTTTATAAAATCCGTGATACTGGAAGCGAGTTTTATCGATCCGTTATAGTTTTTATTCTTATGATCCGTAACATAAATTTCAAATCCCGATTGTTCCGTCTGGAGACTATTCTTTGCTGTGCTGTTCATGTGTATTGAAATGAACAGATCCGCGTTTTTCTTTCCGGCAAGGCCGGTCCGGTAGTCAAGGGATGCGTTTAAATCATCACCGGCTATGTCCACATCGTTTTCCCTTGTCATAATCACTTCCACATTATATTCTTTGGCGAGCGATTGTATTTTCTTCGAAATGCTAAGATTGATATCTTTTTCAACAACTCCGTTCATCCGGGCTCCGGGGAATATGCCACCATGCCCCGGATCAATCACCACTTTGATTGTCTTCGTTGAATGAAAAGACAGGATGGTTTTCATTTTAAATGAGAATAGGCATATCAGCAGGGCAAGAACCGGCAGTATCATGAGGCGGCTCAACATGGAATTTCTGTTTTTGGCGGATTTTGTGATCATGGCAATACGTTTTTTTATCTGGTTTTTGAAAAATGGATTTGTGAGCGGGAAGGGCCGTCCGGAGATTTTTGTCAATAACAAGCCGGCATATTCGTATTCATCTGCTTCGGCCAGGGCATAGGCATCTGCTGCATATTCATGAATCAGTTTTAATTCGCGGCCGATTAAATAAAAGAAGGGATTAAACCAGCACAGAATGGAAATCAATTCCATTCCGAGGATATCCAGGGAATGATTGTTTCTTACGTGAAATAATTCATGACGAAGAATCTGACGGCCTTCGCGGTTGTTGATATCCATTTCTTCACCCCAGAAAATGGATTTCAGAAAAGAAAAGGGTGTGCCTTTTTCCGAAACAAAATAGACGGTTGCATCCGGTAGTGTAAGGGTTGATTTATTCCTGCGCAGATTTCGCAGATAGCGGATGGTTTTTAGAAAACGGACAAATAGTATCGTGGTAACGAAAAGGGATATCAGCAACACAATCCAGTACCAGGAAATATAGTGTCCCGGGTTTCTTTTTGCATATATCGTCACCGCTTCTTCCAAACCACCCTGGGCGACGCCCAGTAAATGTATCGGTGACCCGTTTGCGGACCGGCTCCAGAATTCAGGAAGGTTGAAATACAGGGCCGGTAAGAGAAAACTCAAAACCGGTATACTTATCAGGAAAAGCCGGTTGAAATAATGGAAGGAGCGGTTCCGGAGAAAGATCCAGAAGTAGGAGAAGAGCAAACCGGATATAAAAACGGTTTTCAGGAGATAGATCAGCTGGGTCATGGTTTCTTGTTTTTGAGGGACTGAATCTGTTGCAGAAGTTGCCTGATCATGGTTTCTTGTTTTTGAGGGATTGAATCTGTTGCAGAAGTTGCCTGATCATGGTTTCTTGTTTTTGAGGGATTGAATCTGTTGCATCAATTGTTCTAATTCAGCTTCAGAAAGTTTCTGATCGCTGATAAACTGGGACACCAACCGGGCGGGTGAACCGTCAAAATACCCTTTGACGAGCTGGTTGACCGATTTTTTGCCATAGTCCGCCTGGGTGACCAGGGGTTCATACTGGTTATTCCGGCCGTGGATGGTGTAATCCACAAAACCCTTCTCCACCAGGATTTTTAATATGGTCGCGATGGTGTTGGAGTGAGGTTTTGGATCGGGTGTGGAGTCGATAATTTCCTTCAAAAATCCTTTTCCAAGCTTCCACAGCACCTGCATCACCTGCTCTTCTGCTTTTGTTAAAGTCTTGCCAGTATTCATTTTCCGAGTATTGAGTGGTTTCTTTTTTCGTTTATGGTGTACTGAAAAACGCCGGGGCGATTTTCAATTCAATAATGCCGATGATTTTGTTGATGATGATCAATCCGGTATAACTAATTTTTTAGTTTATAAAACAAATATATAACTATATAATTAGTTTTACCAAATTTTATATGTTTTTATTGGAGAAAGGCTATGAAGTTCCACGATTGGGTGTTACTTTTGTGCTTGTACATAGCGGAATATTATTAATCTTACCCTATCCAACATTTCCGCCTTTTGCATTGTTATATGGTTGATTCATACCCGGCAAAGACATTTGTCCACTAATTATTTATACCCATTATGAGGCAACTTAAGATCGCCACACAGATTACTAACCGAGATTCGCAAGCGGTAGAAAAGTATTTACAGGAAATTTCAAAGATCTCCATGATCACGCCGGAAGAGGAAACCATTCTCGCCCAGCGGATTAAAATGGGAGATCAAAAGGCATTGGACAAACTGGCCCAGTCCAATCTGCGTTTCGTAGTATCAGTTGCCAAACAATACCAGCACCAGGGACTTTCCCTGAGTGATCTGATCAACGAAGGAAACCTTGGATTGATAAAAGCCGCCCAGCGTTTTGATGAAACCAAGGGATTTAAATTTATTTCTTATGCCGTATGGTGGATCCGTCAGTCAATCCTTCAGGCTTTGGCCGAACAGGGTCGTCTGGTTCGTCTTCCCCAGAATAAAATCGGTACTTATAATAAGGCAAACAAGGCTTACATGGCTTTTGAGCAGGAACACGAACGTGAACCTTCTACAGAAGAACTGGCCGAACTGCTGGAAATGAGTGAAACAGAAATCAACAATATTTTCCAGAGCAATACCCGTCACAGTTCGCTCGATGCACCCGTGCACGAAGCAGAAGATGTGGCCATGGGTGATCTGCTGGAAGGTGGCGATGATACTGATGATGATGTGATGAAGGATTCTCTCCGGGCTGAAATCCGCCGGGTGTTGAAATCACTGAGTCCGCGTGAGGCTGAAATCGTAAATGCTTATTTCGGACTGGATGGAGAAAACGGTGTGACCATTGAGCAGATCGGACAGAAGTACGACCTGACCAAGGAAAGAATCCGCCAGATAAAGGAAAGAGCGATTAAGCGTCTTCAAAAGGCGAGATACAGTAGTGCGCTGAAAGCATATTTGGGATAATTATCAGTTGTTAGTTGTTAGTTATTAATTGTAATTCATATTATACCGACCGTTCCGCGAAATGCGGGACGGTTTTTTGTTTTGAGCCGTAGTACCTTTGCAGCAATGATATTAGACGGCTTGTCTTCTTTGTAAGAACATCTGATTCCTTTTCTTTTTCACCTTCGATCCATGATCCGTAACTGTTTTTTCCTTTTCGCTTTTACTTCTTTCTTCGTTTCCTGCGAAAAGAATATCACCATCAAGCTGGATCCCACGAGCACGGACCTGGTAGTGGATGCTTCGATTGAAAACGGAAAATACCCGATGGTTACTCTTTCCCGGAGCCTGCAATATTTTAGCAAGCTGAGTCCCGAAGCACTTACCGCTTCCTTTGTGCATGGCGCCAATGTGACCATGAATAACGGGAGTATAACTGCTCAACTGAAAGAAGACAGCTCCCGGGACGACAGTACGGGTTTGGTCGTGTACTATTATACTTTAGACCCGACATATTCCGGACCAAAATTCAGAGGTGAATTCAGTACGGCTTATAATCTGGAAATCCAGG
>DASXNJ010000036.1:0-5490 GCA_036495145.1 Puia sp. | reverse complement strand
GCGGTCGAAGTATTGGGTGCAATGAATGTTCCTGCCATTCCTATGAATGTTATTTTGGAGAACGAAGTTTTGCCCAATGCCGTGAAAGTGGAATATGCGTTAAGAAACTTATTATCTAATTAGTGTGGTGAGTGTGGAAGAGTAGAAAATGGAGTAATTCAAAATTAAATTTGCAAATGACAATTTGCAAATGTGGGGTTTCCAACAGACGCCACACTACAAGGTTAGTAAGTTTCTTAACGCAGATTCCACTTTCACGGCATTGGGCAAAACTTCGTTCTCCAAAATAACATTCATAGGAATGGCAGGAACATTCATTGCACCCAATACTTCGACCGCAGCATCCAGTGATTTGAAACAGGCTTTGGAAATGCGCGCGGCCAATGCTTCCGCAAAAGAATTATTCTGCGCTTCTTCTGTCAGCACCAGGCATTTTCCGTGGCGGCGCACGGTTTCAAAAATTAATTCTTCATCTAACGGGAACAAACAACGCAGATCAATGATTTCAACCTGACCCGGTAAATTTTTTGCAGCTGCCATCGCCCAGTAAACGCCCATTCCATAGGTAATCACAGCCGCCGATTCTCCGTTTTCAATTGAAGCGGCGGATGCTTTTAATGTAACAGCCGCTTTTCCCAGCGGTATGATATAGTCACGCGACGGTTCCAGGCTCTTCGCATCTTCCGTTCCGGGAACCTTACTCCAGTAAAGCGCTTTGTGTTCGAGCATGATCACAGGATTGGGATCCATGAATGCTGCTTTCATCAATCCCTTCATATCGGCCGCATTTGATGGATAAACAATTTTTAATCCTTTTACCGACAATAAGGTGGTTTCTATTGAGCCGCTATGATAAGGTCCACCACCCTGATAAGCACCCACCGGAACACGAATCAGCGTCTGAACTGGAAATTTTCCACAACTCAGATAACATGATTTCGCAATTTCTGTAACGAGCTGATTAAATCCGGGAAATATATAGTCACCGAATTGAATTTCCACAATGGGTTTCAAACCGGTGGCACACATGCCGGCTGTTGATCCAATAATATACGCCTCCTGAATCGCGGTATTAAAAACCCGGTCGTCACCAAACCGGGCAGCCAGTGTAGCTGTTCCGCGAAATACACCGCCCAGCCTTCTCCCAATATCCTGACCGTACATAATGGCTTCTGGAAAATCTTCCATGATTTCACGCAGTGCATACAGCACTGCATCCACCATCGGTATTTTCTTTGCATTCGCCGGAACCCGTTCACCAGATTCATTTATTATAGTTGAAGGAACGAAAATATGTTCACCCGCTGTGATTGGATCGGGTTCCGGAGCAGCGATTGCTGTTTTAAAATCTGTGGCAACCTGTTCTGCCGTTTCTTTTTCTATATCGTTGATATGTTCCTGGGAAATGCCGTGTCGTTGTAACTGCCTTTTTATAAGTATCAGGGGATCGGCAGCCCGGTGTTTGATAAGATCCCCCTCTGTACGATAAGCGTCCATCCGCACGCCGCTCGTGTGATGTGTTAACAGAGGAACACGTGCCTGCACCAGATAGGGCGTTCTGTAATTACGCACATACTGAAAAACCTGTTGCATGCAATTAAACGACTGTTCAAAATCAGAGCCATCAATCTTAATCCTTTCCATTCCGGGAAATCCGGCAGCATATTCAAATGCATCCATATTTCTCGCCTCATCAGAAGAAACACTAATGCCCCATTCATTATCCTGCACCAGATAAATGATCGGTAGTTTTTTCAAAACAGCTACCTGGAAAGCTTCGCTCACTTCTCCTTCTGTAATGCTTGCATCACCAAAAGAACAAAGCACGAGCGGTCTTTTCTGGCCGGGATTTGTTTTCTCAAGAAAAGCCAGTGCCTGCGCCACGCCGGTTGCGGGGATCGCCTGCATACCGGTCGCGCTACTCTGATGTATAATCGTAGGTTTGCCTTGTCCCCGGAAATTCGGATGCGCATAGTATTCCTTACCGCCTGTGAAAATATCAGTTCCCTTGGCGAGTAACTGTCGCATAAGAATCTCGGGAGAAAATCCCAGGCCGAGCAACAGGCTTTCGTCACGGTAATATGGACTTACATAATCCTCCTGAGCAAGCTGAAAAGCGGTGGCAAGTTGTATGGCTTCGTGGCCTGACGAAGTTGAATGAACGTATTTGCAGACCTGCCTGTTTTGTTCGTAGGTGGCAGCCATAATGCGGGCCGTGCTCATCAATTTAAAGGCGCGAATTAATATTCCGGCATCGACCATTGCAATCTTTTGATCCCGCCGTTAGCGGGACGGATAAAGGGAAGTTTGGAAATCTGATTTTCAAATCATCATACCAGTGAAGGCGGGAAAGATTTTACTTTATCTCGAGTGCCAGCATACTTTCTTCTTCGATAAAAGCCTCCAGTTCGTCGCCGACGACACACTCGCCAACACCGGCGGGTGTTCCGGTAAAAATGAGATCCCCGATATTAATGGAAAAGTATGTGGAAATATATGCTACAATCTGGTCGAAATTGTGCAGCATGAGATTTGATTTTCCCGACTGCATGAGTTCTTTGTTTTTATACAGACCGAAATTGATTTCCTTTTTATTTTTCACATTCTGAATAGGAATCCATTTTCCGACTGCAGCGGAATTATCCCAGGCCTTCGCTTTTTCCCATGGCAGTCCTTTTTCCTTCAGCTCGTTCTGAATATCCCGGGCAGTAAAATCGATGCCCACGCTGATGGCGTCATAATATTTAGAAGCGAAGCGATCCTGTATATATTTCCCGTTTTTTGAAATGCGCAGAACCAGCTCACATTCGTAATGCAGTTCATTCGTAAACTCGGGATAATAAAAAGGAGTATGGGCCTGTAGCAAGGCGCTTTTGGGTTTCATGAAGATGACCGGTTCATCCGGCACCTCATTATTCAGTTCTATGGCATGCGCAACATAGTTACGCCCGACGCAGAATATTTTCATATTCGATTAAGGTTTTAAATAGAAGATTCTTTCATGTACAATAGGCCTGGAAAGGCGCGGGGTTTCGACATAGGAAGTGGATGGGGCCATCGGCCCGATTGGAAATTGACTGCTAAAATAATGATTCCCAATTACAAATCATAGCGTTATCTCTATTTTGTTGTAATCATTCATGGTCCTTTCCAGACCCATATAAACAAAACTTTCGGCTATCTGAACGGCCTTTTCATTTTTTATTTTTATGAGTGGTTTGTCTTCTTCCCGCCATTTCCCCAAAACCCATTCAACCTGCATGCCACGGGGAAAATCATTCCCAATGCCATACCGGAGACGCGGGTATTTATCGGTTTGTAACTCAGCAAATATGCTTTTTAATCCATTATGGCCGGCATCGGTACCATTTCCTCTCAATCGAAGTCTCGACAGAGGCAGGGCGATATCATCGGTAATCACAAGCAGGCGATCGAGTGGAATTTTCTTTTTTTCAAGCCAGTATTTTATAGCCTTCCCACTTAGATTCATATAAGTAGTCGGCTTGATACAGGTAAGGGTCTTACCCCGGAAAGATATTTCTGCAACACTGGCCAGCCGGTCGGCCTTGAAAATTTCGCCGTGTTTAGACACGAGAAGGTCCACGACGTCAAACCCGATATTATGACGGGTTCCTTCATATTCGGAGCCAATATTTCCCAGTCCGGCGATTAAATACATGACCTTGGATTATAAGAGTATAAGAGTATAGGAGTTAAGAGTTAAGAGTTAATAATTGATAATTAATAATTAATAATTAAAAAGGCTGTTCCACCAAATGAAACAGCCTTTCAGAATAATGTTTTAGTACTACTTCTTTGCGGCAGGTTTTGCAGCAGGTGCTTTTGCAGCAGCGGCAGGCGCAGCGGCGGCAGCAGGTGCGGCACCGGCAACAGGAGCGACGGTTTCTTCCTGTTTCAGTTGACGTGTCAGCACGATTGATGCAACCGGAATTCTTGGGGAATTCAGGATTTCATAATTCGGTGCTTTCACATCTTCCACGCGAATATTTCCGTTTAATTCGAGATTGGTCAGGTCCACTTCGATGTTTTCACGGAGGTATTTCGGCAGTGTTTTTACCTTCAGACTTTTCATTTTTGTGATCAGCTTACCACCGTCTTTTACTCCTTTTGCAGCGCCTGTGAATTTTAAAGGAATGGTAGCGATTACTTTTTTGTCTTCAACCAGTTCCATAAAATCCAGGTGATTGAGTGCGTCAGTCACCTTGTCAAACTGGATTTCTTTCAGGATGCAACGATGCGTTGATCCTTCCAGTTTAACTTCTACTAATTGAAAATCCGGTGTGTATACCAGGGTCTTGAAAGCCGTTACTGGCGCTGAAAAATTCAGTTCGCGAGCACCCCCGTAAATTACACCGGGCACTTTCCCCTCAGAGCGGAGTAGACGGGTGGCTGTTTTGCCGAGTCCGGTCCTGAGTTGTCCTTCGATTGTAATTGTTTGCATGTTTATGTTTGATTTAAAAAATACCTATTTATTCCTCAGCTGTGAGTGTATGAACAATCCGGTAATACTTCTGTTTTCAAAGGCATTCCGGATGGCGATGGCAAATAGTTCCGCAACACTCAGCACTTTGATCTTGGAACATTTTTGCTTCAGCGGAATCGTATCACAAACCACCAGTTCTTCCAAAATACTGTTCTCGATATTCGTATAGGCATTTCCACTCATCACCGGATGCGTACAAAGTGCCCTCACACTTCTTGCTCCCTTTTCCTTCAGCAGACCTGCTGCTTTTGCCAGTGTTCCGCCCGTGTCACAGATATCGTCAATCAAAACCACATCCCTGTCTCCCACTTCTCCGATCACCACCATGCTGGCAATTTCATTTGCCCTTTTCCGGTGTTTGTCGCAGATCACCATTTCTGCATTGAAATAAGAAGCGATTTCCCGAATCCGGTTGGCACTTCCCACATCAGGGGCCGCAAAGGTAAGGTTTTCAAGCTTCAGATTCTCTATATAAGGGATAAAAATGGCTGAACTGTCCAGGTGATCGACAGGAATATCAAAATAACCCTGGATCTGGGGTGCATGCAGATCCATTGTGATAACACGGTCGGCACCTGCCGCTACTAACATATTGGCAATCAGCTTGGAACCAATGGCTACCCGGGGCTTGTCCTTTCTATCCTGCCGCGCATAACCATAGTAAGGGATCACAGGAACCACTTTATAAGCCGAAGCCCTTTTGGCTGCATCAATCATCAATAAGAGCTCCATCAGATTCTCGGTGGGTGAAAAGGTGCTCTGGACCAGGAAAACCATGTCGCCCCGGACACTTTCATTAAATACCGGCTGAATTTCGCCGTCACTAAAATGCTGTATGGTTATTTTTCCGGAAGGACAACCATAACGACGGGTGATTTTTTCTGCCAGGTATTGAGAGCCCGTCCCGGAGAAGATTTTGGCTATTCCTTCCATAATGTGATAGTTGCCGCGAAGATACTTCTTAAGCCCAAAGCCCAAAGCCTAAA
>DASXNJ010000035.1:0-8548 GCA_036495145.1 Puia sp. | reverse complement strand
TCTGAAGTGGCCGGCAAGGCTTCCGTGTTGATTTTTCCGGATCTTAATACAGGAAACAATACCTACAAGGCCGTGCAGCGCGAAACAGGTGCGCTGGCGATCGGTCCTATGTTGCAGGGGCTAAATAAACCGGTAAATGATCTAAGCCGCGGCTGCACGGTAGATGATATTTTCAATACGGTTATTATTACTGCTATTCAAAGTCAGCAAAATTAAAATGAACATCTTTGTCATAAACTCAGGCAGTAGCTCCATCAAATACCAGCTTTTTAAAATGCCACTGGAAAAACCGGTTTGTAGCGGACTGGTAGAAAGAATCGGGCTGGAAAATTCGACCATTACACATAAAATATTTTTGGGCCAGGGCGAAAAAATAATCAAAAAGACAATTGATCTGTCAGGTCATGAAGAAGGATTAAAGGAAGTAGCGTTGTTATTAACGGATGCTGACACGGGGGTGATAAAAAATCCGGGTGAAATAGAAGCGGTTGGTCACAGGGTGGTGCACGGTGGTGAAAGTTTTGCAGCTACTACCATCATCACAAGAAAAGTAAAGGAAAAAATTAAAAAACTTTTTCCCCTGGCACCCTTACACAATCCCGCAAATTATCTTGGCATTGAAGTAGACGAAAGAATTTTCACCAGGGCAAAACAGATTGCGGTATTCGATACGGCTTTCCATCAGACACTTCCTCCAAAGGCTTTTACCTATGCTATTCCAAAATCATTTTATACGGATCACCATGTAAGGGTTTATGGTTTTCATGGCACGAGTCATAAATATGTAAGTGCAAGGGCTGTAGAATATTTAAACCGGCCTGATGCAAAACTGATTACTATACATCTTGGAAACGGGTGCAGTATGGCTGCCATAAAAAATGGGAAGTCGGTTGATACCAGCATGGGCTTTAGTCCTTTGAGCGGATTGGTGATGGGCACCCGGTCGGGGGACATTGATCCTTCCGTTATTTTCCATTTAGTCAATCAACTGGGTTATGACCCGGAACAGGTGAACACACTGCTGAACAAGCGAAGCGGCATGCTGGGACTTTCCGGTTTTAGTGATATGCGTGATATTGGTAAATCTGTGCAGGAAGGAAACGGGGATTCAGAACTGGCTCTCGAAATCTATGCTTACAGGATAAAAAAATATATCGGCGCTTATGCCGCTGTACTGAATGGCCTGGATGCGATTGTATTCACAGCGGGTGTGGGAGAAAATGACGTGAATACCAGACAGCGAATCTGTAATGGGATGCAATTCCTGGGAATTCATCCGGATGAAGAAAAAAATAAGACGCCTTCAACAACCATCAGAGAAATTAACAGGGATGATTCCCCGGTAAAGATTTTAGTTATTCCTACCAATGAAGAACTTGAAATTGCGCAGCAATGTTATGAACTTTTGCAAAAAAGTAAATAGAACGAAAATGTTGATGCCTGAAAGCGTCAACTGACTAAAAGAAATAAAATGGAATACTCAGGTTATTCATTACTCCGGGATCCGCGTAATAATAAAGGCACTGCATTTACACTGGATGAAAGAAAAAAATATGGACTGGAAGGGATATTACCGGATGCGGTAGAAACTATAGAAACACAAATCATAAGAGTGAGTGCGCAATTGAATAGTTTGGGCTCGCCCATCGATAAATACATTTATCTCACAAGCCTTCTCGACACCAATGAAACCTTATTTTTCAAAACAATCATCAGCGATCCGGCAAAATATCTACCATTGGTATATACCCCAACCGTTGGTGAAGCGTGCCAGCGTTTTGGTCATATTGCGAGGCGACCCAGGGGACTGTTCATTTCCATTGAGCAAAAAAATAATATAAAATCAATTCTCAGGAACTGGCCTGTCAAGGATGTGCGGTTTGCCGTGGTCACCGATGGTGGTCGCATTCTGGGTTTGGGAGACCTTGGAATTTGCGGAATGGGAATTCCAATAGGCAAACTGGCTTTGTATACAAGCTGTGCGGGTGTTGCTCCTGAATATACGCTGCCCATAATGTTAGATGTTGGAACTAATAATCAGGCTTTATTGAATGACCCTCTATATCCGGGAATAAGAAGACAAAGAATAAGGGGGCCGGAATTTGATGAATTCATAGATGAATTCGTGCATGCAGTAAATGAAGTCTTTCCAAAAATTTGTATTCAATGGGAAGATTTGCCCGGCGTTGATGCAATCCGAATACTCAATAAGTATTACGACAAAACATGCACTTTTAATGATGATATACAGGGAACGGCAGCAATAGCGACCGCCGGAATCATTACCTCGAGTCGATTTTCCGGCAAGCCTTTCCGGGAACAAAAGATTCTCTTCTTTGGTGCCGGAGCCGCTGCATTTGGCATTGCGGAAATGCTCGCGCAGAAATTTATAAACGACGGACTTAGCAGGGAAGAGGCCTATCAGCGTATTTGGATGTTTGATATAAAAGGACTGATTGTAAAATCAAGGACAGATCTTGGCGAACATCAAAAAGCATTTGCACATGCAAGCAAGCCATCAAATGATTTCGCAAAAACAATTTTAGATATAAAGCCAACAGCCATCATCGGGGTGAGCACAGTGGGAGGGGCATTCAATCAACAGGTAATCGAAAACATGAGCATGGTGAATGAAAGGCCTGTTATCTTTCCATATTCCAACCCATTAACAAATTCTGAATGTACCGCTGAGCAGGCTTATACCTGGAGTAAAGGCAGTGCAATTTTCGCAGGTGGCAGCCCGTTTGCGCCTGTAACTTATAACGGAAAAACATATACTCCCGGTCAGGGTAACAATGTTTATATATTTCCGGCCATGGGTCTTGCCGTACTTGCTACCGAAGCAAGAAGGGTCACCAATGAAATGTTTGTTGTTGCGGCTGAAGCTGTCGCGGAGCAGGTCACTGAAAAAGACTTTGAAAAGGGCCTGATTTATCCTTCAATAGGTAATATTTTAAAGGTATCCTACCACGTGGCCATAAAGATTGCTGATAAAATATTTGAAAGCGGATTGTCCGCTGTGGAAAGACCAGCGGACATCAGCGCTTTTATAAAAAGCAAAATGTACGAACCTAAATATCAATGAATATCAGGGTCGATATGTCAATAATCAGATTAGCAAAAGGGTTTAGCAAAATAATTAACCAGTTTCGTCAAAGAATTAAATTTTGATGGGAGTGGTGTTAGGCAGTATCTGCAAGATGCTCATACGACACGCCCGTACCGCGGGCATATATTCTCCTTAACAGGAATGCTTTTGTCTGTGGCATTCAGAATATCCTTCATATTATAGGAATGGGTATGGCAAAATGGACAGGCATGTACATTTCCTGCTGAATCAACATATACACTCCGGCTTCCGGAATAACAGCCAATCCTTCTCTGGTGATAACCATGATACATGAGAGTTGGGTAATCAGCATATTCCGGATCATGGTTTGCTTTTTTAAAGTATTCCTCCAGTATAGTGAGATGCCTTTCTTCCAGCATTACAGTTTTCCCTGCATAATGACCCACCGCTTTAGGTTCCAGTACCTGCACAAAATGCACGCCGAGCGACCGGGCAAATTGCATATATGGATGAAGGTGACCGCCGTCCAGAAATTCCTTTGTGGCGCAGATACTGATGGCGGTTACCATGCCCGACCGGATTGAAGCGTTTACACCCGCTACCGCCTTATAAAAAATTTCAGGATGCTGGCGAAAGCGGTTATGCATCTCTGGTATATAATGATCAATGCTGACGATGATGCCCTTACATCCGGCTATTTTGAGGAGACAGGCGTTTTCCAGCGTCAGGTTGAACCCGGAGGTAACGATATAACATTCGCTTTTCAGAGCGGCGAATCGCAGAACTTCCAACAGATCCCTGAATCTCACCATGGGTTCACCGCCACTGAAGTGAATCTGGTTCACACCTTCTTTTTGGAAAATATCCACGATCTGTATCAATTCTTCCCGGCTGAAAGTTTCTTTTTGATTCAGGTTATCCCATTCAAAACAATGCTCACAACGCAATGGACATTTTGTAGTAACCGCCAGAAAAATAAAACGGGCTCGTTCCAATTCACTGACCGGAGAGCTCAATCGCCGGATTTCATTCCTGACCAGCTGGTCATATGCATCTGAAGGCCATCCTGGTGTATAGAGATTGAAATAGTATTTGCCATCCACTTTATATATCTTCTTCATATTTCCGCCCCATGTTTCTTTACGCAACTTATTCAGGCTTCTAAATGCCTTTATGGATTTTGAAACGGATTTCAGGGAAATCAGCGTATCCAGTAAAATTCTGGTCCGGATGGCGAGCCAAACGAGATTCTTTTTAAGACTGCTAAGTCTTTCCTGGATGGATATCGTCTCTAAGTAACCGTCCTCGATGATGCTTCCGGGGATGAGGGCGGGGGGAATCAGAAGTGCTTTCATGAATAAAATTTAATGAGTTGTTTTACTGTTTTTAACGACTACGGTGTTACCTGGTCCAAAATTTCCGGGGTTCATACCCATCGCCTGTCTGTATAGTTGTAAACTGAATTGCGAAAGCGCATCGGGTTTCTTAAATTGTTTCAGGAAGGCAATATTTGGCGCACCATGAAAGTTGCGGACGTGCTCATAATATCCTTTTGCGTGCAGGATGAAGGTTTGGATTTTACTGCTGTCTGTATTCGGGGTGAACGCATATTCAATATCAGCAGCATTTCCGGGAACAGGCTGTTCAAGATATTCACCGTCTGCTTTATTTATCAGGGCGGTTACATCCCTCCCTGTTTCGTCAATTGCTTTTTTGGGAGAAATAGTCACGAGTGTATAATCAGCTGCTCCGGAAAAATCGATGGCAGCATAGTCTAATTCCCAAAACATGAATCCGCAACTCAGTCTTACATTGATTTCACTGCCATCTGTAGAATCCAGATCAAGCGGGATCACGGTTTCACGATTTGCAAGCGGACCAAATGTCATGATATTTTCAATTTGTTTCCACCCGTTTCTGGTTTTAAGCGAAACGCTCATTGGCAATTGCTGTTCGTTTGTCCACCTTTTTAAATCCGCCAGGGGACGGCTGTGTTGATTCTTTATGAAAGTCGAATAATATGCGCCAAAGCCCTCGATCATTTTTCCATATGTAAGATCCAGCCAGTAAGAATTCTTTAATTGGAGGATCAACTTGGCTTTTCTTGTTTTCGCGGGCCGTGCAAAACGTAGTTCCACCGGGCTAGCTGGCATCTGAACCGTATCATCGAAGGCAAAGACCTTTTGGTCATTGGGTGCTTTCACCAATGCCAGAATATCATGGTCTCCGGATTTTGCACTCAGGGGTGATTCGGGATTTGAAATAGAAAAAATATTTCCGTTTTGATCCACCCTTATTTGTATATCTTTTTTATGCGTGATCACCATTAATTCCGCAAGGTCAGTAAACTGACGTTCTTTAAGTTCGTTGCTAATTCTCACTTGCAGATTTCCGTTGGGCAGGGGAGTCATTTTCAATTGCAGATAATCATTTCGTGCCAGCTGCGGGTAGATGGCTCCTCCGTAAATTTCTCCCTGCAGGGAAAGACCACTGCTGTCATGGGCGCTTACGAAGGGACATGAGCTTTTCAACGCGGCTACTATTATTGCAGCAACGGCTACAACACCAAGTGTAATACCTAATCCGCCGAGAATATAACTTTCAGTCGTGCGGCCTTTGTCTTTTACCAGTATTTCAACTTTTTGAACTTTCTCCAGGTTTAGTGTATAGGAAAGGCCGGGCCTTGCATTAGAATCATTCGTAATAAAAAAATGTACCTCGCTCAAAACGACAGTATCCGGTTTGCCTAATTTATACCGATTATTACCGTGTAGGCCAGTTTTCAGATATATGCTATGTTCCTCTGGAACTGTATCCAGTTTGCATTGCAGGGTTTTATGGTCCGGGCTCAGTTCCATCCCACCCATATAGAGGGCATCATTTCCGGATCGGAGGATAAAATAACGATGGGGATAAGCCAGAATCACGCTATCCGGTCTTTTTGAAATACCCGGTCCGGCCGCCACTTTAAAATAATTATGACAGGAATAAAGAAAGACAATGGGGAACAGGACAACGGCTTTCCTGATTGGGTTTAATAGGAGGTTATGTTTCATCTTCGGTGTATTAGGGCGCTCAGGGGTTATGATTTCAGATAGCCAAAATTATCCGGATCTTCCAGGGAACCCTAATCGCTATTTGCCAATTGGCATTCAATAAAAGCGAAAATCAGTTAAAGGGATGCAGCAGATGTAAAGTGAGATTGAAAATCAATAAAATCTCTGCAATTGCTGTCAGAGGAAATAAAATCTGCTAAATAAAATCTGGCAAATTGCAATAATTACTAAAACAAAAACGTCGGGCCAAATGGTAAACTGGTTAGGAGCCAGGTATTCATTTAGGACCCTCTTGAAACAGGACTCGCAGGCCTCTGCTGATTGCGAAAGGGATTACTGATAAATGTGTTTCGTTATCAAATACCCCTTCGGTCACCTCCAATCCAATATAATTTCTTCCTTTTATCGTCCTGACCAGCTGTTTTACGTCAGGTACCATCTCTTCTGGCTCCTGGGAACCTGCTGATATAAATACTTTAGCCTGAAGAGTTGAGTGGCCGCTTTTATAATATGTCGCTTCTTCTCTCATAATTTCCTCATCACCCCAATACAATGAGGGGCTGCTGATCAAATACCGATTGAAAAGCAGCGGTTCAGTGAATAATACGTAAGCAGCAAAAAGACCCCCAAAAGAGTGACCAGCCAATACACGATCACGATTGGTTGAATATGATTTTTCGATAAAAGGAATAATTACATTTTTCATCACAAGCAGGAAATTGCCGGCGCCACCGGAAACCATCTTCACATGATGATTTGCCGTCATCTGAGAATCTAATTTTATCACGCGTACAGGTGTATAATCAAGCGTTCGATAAGAAACAGTTCCCATAAAATTTGCGGCCTGATACCCTATTCCGACGATAATCATTTTCGGCAATTCCCCGTCATAGCTCATATTCCATTGAATTAAAGCGGCAAGCGGTAAATTTGGATCGCCATCCAGCATATAAACAACGGGGTAACGTATTGAATCTGCAGGCGAATAGCCGAAGGGTACCGCAACCGTAATCCTGTAAGGCATGGCGTTTATCCCGGACACAAAATCATATTGGGATATTCCGGAAATGGAAAACTCCTTCCGGGTAAACTGACAAAAAGCCGGTTTGAGAAAACCAAATAAAAGGATTCCTGCTATCACAGCGGCCTTCTTCATTTTTGGTTAATTTTATGGTTAAATGTATTACTTCCTTCAGAATGGAAATTGTACAATATGACTATTTTGGTTACCCCTTTTAATAATGAAAGCGGAAAGAACACCATATACCACCACCTTATATATTTGGGATAAAGTTTCGGCGGTATTCTATTCATCTTATATCACCTCCTTCCATAGTCATAACACGGTACAGGTGTTATTTGACCTGAGAAAAAAATTTAAATGCCGGATTCAGAACGGCCAATGGGGAGTATACAGGAGTTTAATTATTAAAGAAAATGTTATTCACCAGCTGGATACGAGTAATAGTGTTCAATTAATAATTTATGTCGATGCTTCCAGTGATATTGCAAATGCACTGAAGTCAAAATATCTTCAGCAAAAGAATTTTATTTCACCCGATGTGGATATCCTGACTCTGCTTACCCCGGGTGAATTGGAAAAATGTCTGATAGAAGGTAACCAGGTTTTATTGGAGAAACTGGTGCATCAGATATTGACCGGCATGATCGAAAATAAGAACACCAGGGTTATTGATGAGCGGGTAAAAAAAGTAATTGACTTTTTAGCTGATGAGAACACGGAGAAAATAACAATACACGATTTGTCCAGATTGGTTTTTTTGTCTGAAAGCAGGCTCCGTTATTTGTTTAAAAGTAATACGGGCGTTTCCCTGCAGAAATATATTATCTGGAATAAAATCACTGAAGCCATAAGTTGTATGATGAATGGGGCTACAGTCATGGAAGCTGCCATATACTGCGGATTTTCGGACAGCAGCCATTTCCACAGGATGATTCTGCAAATGTTTCAAAAAAGTCCTTCGCAATTCCTGAAAGGCAATAGCAAAAGAACAATCGAAATATGCAACCCGCAACCGCTTAATCTGGTAACCAAACAATATGATGAAGGATTTTGGAATATCGAGAAACAGCCGGAAGCGAATATAAGAGGTTTATTGATTTAGAACGAAACGAAGTAAGTATATTTCCCGGAAATACTAATAGCATTTGGTTTAAATGATGTTCCGGAAAGATCCCGATTAAAATGTATTTTTAAATTCCAATACATCAATCATATGACAACAATTCTTACTCTTGTTGATTTCTCTGACGCATCGGCGAATGCTGTTTCTTTTGCTGCAGAACTATCGAAAAGATCCTCTGCCCGTCTCATAATAGCAAATATACTCCAGAAGGGTGGTGATGAAGAAGAAACAAAGAATATGTTGAAATCTATTGAGTCAGATTTGAAAAAATCTTT
>DASXNJ010000034.1:0-15888 GCA_036495145.1 Puia sp. | reverse complement strand
GCGAAGACAAAGTAAATGCAGACGGGTGGCTGGATATTCACCGTCATGCACATCTGTTGGGTATGCATACGAATGCAACCATGTTGTATGGGCATATTGAAAATTACGGTCACCGGGTAGACCATATGGAAAGACTCAGGGTATTGCAGGATGAAACAGGAGGCTTTAACACTTTCATTCCATTGAAATTCCGGAATAAAGGAAATGACATGAGTCATGTAGCAGAGTCGTCCGTGATTGAAGACATGAAAACATATGCCGTCAGCCGTTTATTTATGGATAATTTCCCTCATATTAAAGCCTATTGGCCGATGCTCGGCCGCCAGAGTGCGCAGCTGACACTCTCGTTTGGTGTGAATGATCTGGATGGAACCATTGACGACTCTACGAAGATTTATTCAATGGCAGGTTCGGAAGAACAGCATCCTTCTCTTTCTACGGCTGAATTGGTGGCTTTGATAAAACAGGTAAAACGCGAACCTGTTGAGAGGGATACATTGTATAACGAAATCAAAAATTATAAAGACATGGATTTGACTGCTATAGCATCCAGTCCGCTTTACAATTGATTCAATTTATTTCGCACGTACACTGATTGCGATACGCTTGTCTTTTGCACGCAGAGAGTCAGCAGCGTCCGGAGAATATTGTGCGAAGTCCGACCCAAAACCTTCAGCACCTGTAAGCTGACCCTGGTTTACGCCGGATGCCTTTAATGCATTCGCAACAGATACTGCACGATTTTCTGACAACTCGCTATTTGAAACGCTGTCGCCGCCTTTTTCATTAAATCCTGCAATTTTTATTCTGGCTTTTGGGAAAGCTATCAGAATAGCAGCTACATTTTCAACCTGAGTCATACTCTCTTTCGTAATGACAGCTGTGCCTGTATTAAATTTTACCTGATCAAAATTAAAAAGAAATCTGCGGGATGGTCTGCTTTCGGGGTCATTGAAAAATGCGGCGAGTTGATCTTCCATGCTTCCTTTCCTGACATATAGCAATTTACCATCAGGAAGTTTCACTGAATAGCGACCATCGTGAACGGCTGTTTTTACAATCGTATCTTTTGCCGGCGCTATTTGTTGAACCCTGGGTACCGAAGGCAGTTCGGCAGGCTCCTGCCTGATAAGAAAAAACCAGATGACACCTGCTGCCACGGCTATAAGAGCAACCGGTATTACCCACTTAATATTCTTTTTTTTACGAGCGGTCTGCGTTTCAATACCGGCAAATTTCTCTAATAACCCGGAAGGATTTGCAGATCCCATAATGCCCTCCAGGAATATTCCCGCAGGCAGCATATTGAGGGTTTTCTTCTTTTCGCTGTTCAGGAAACTACGAAGTCCGTTTACATTCATATCTGACTCTATGATATGTCTTCCCAGTACGCCGTAAGCGGCCGGTGCGACAACGTTTAACAGGGAGGAAGCCGATTTAGTGCTTATCCCTGCATAACCTGATATGGCTTCCGTTAAGTCAGAAATTTTACCTCCGAAAACGCTTTCTAAATAGTCCACCCCTTTGTAATTCGTGTTCCACCACCAGGCCAGTGAAGTCTGGTTAAAAGGAATCTCTATCTTCGCGGCTTCTTTGGAAAGATTTAAAGTATCGAATCCATCTCCAAACTCCGTTTTTAATATGATTCCGATTATTACAGACGGAATGATTCCCTGCATAGCCTGTTGCACGTTGGAGGTACTTTCACCCAGTATTCCTGCCATCTTATTCAACATTTCTCCCGGAAAAACAGCTTTTACCGATTCAATTGGATTAAAAGACATATTGATTAACACGTTTGAGTGCATAAAATCTAGGCTACGAAGTAAGGGGATGTTTGCAGAAAGGTATGGCTAGTAGGCTTAAATTTAATAAAATTTATTATCCCGGGCCGTCAATTGTTATTATCACTACCTGCTTCGCTCTTAATCGCTAAATTTGCAGTTTATGCCAGAAGATCACGTCCACAGTCATTCCGGCCATTCTCATAGTCACGATGACCACGGTCATGAGGGTCATTCTCATGGTAAAATCATTACACTCCATTCGGTTAACAGTGCCTTTGTTATTGGTATCATTCTAAACCTGGCTTTCGTTGTTATAGAGGCAGTGGTTGGTTTGATTATTCATTCTCTGTCGCTGCTATCCGACGCGGGTCATAATCTCGCAGATGTTGCCAGTCTTGGGTTATCTCTTTTTGCCTTTCGCATGATGAAGGTAAAATCGAATACTGTCTATACTTATGGCTATAAAAAAACAACTGTATTGGTGGCGCTTTTAAATGGTGGCATCCTGCTCATATCGATTGGTGCCATTTTATATGAATCCATCCATCGCCTGATTTTACCGGAACCGCTGCCGGGCAAAACCATTTCAATAGTTGCAGCGATCGGTATCCTGATTAATTCGGTAACCGCACTACTTTTTTTCCGGAATAAGGATTCTGATCTGAACATAAAAGGTGCATTTCTTCATCTGATGTCCGATGCAGTTGTTTCTGCTGCCCTGGTTATTGGTGGCATCATTATCATATATACAAATTGGTACTGGATCGATCCCCTGCTGGGTATCCTCGTAGCGGTAGCCATTGTATTCTCCACCTGGGGTCTATTGCGGGACAGTCTGCGACTTTCGCTGGATGCGGTTCCCCAGGGAATTGATTTGCGGGCTGTTCAGTCAGCTATCGAAAAAATTCAGGGTGTGCAGGATTTCCATCACATACATATATGGGCCCTGAGTACAACTGAAAATGCACTTACAGGTCATGTAGTGTTAAAAAGAGAAATCGGAATGGAAGCGCAGGAAAAGATAAAAAAGGAAATCAAACATCAGTTGCTGCATTATAACATTCAGCATGTAACGCTGGAAACCGAAACGGAAAGCCTGGCCTGCGAACCTCAGCGCCAGCCTAATCTTTCAGTAAATCCTTAACGCTGCTTTCCAATTCGGATCCTTCCGCGTTTACAGTACGTATAACGCCATCCCTGTCGATCAGGAAGGAGGATGGAATAAATTCAATACCATAAGTTGCTATGGAAGTAGCGTCCCATCCCTTATCGTCAATCACCTGAATCCAGCTAAGTTTGTCGCTATGTACTGCTTTTTTCCAGCTTCTTGAGTCCTCGTCCAGTGAAACACCATAAATTTCAAATCCTTTTTCGTGATACTTATGATACAGTTTTACGAGTTTAGGATTGTTGTGCCGGCAGGGACCGCACCAGCTTGCCCAAAAATCCAGCAATACAACTTTCCCTTTAAATTCAGATAAAGACACTTTTTTCCCGTTCAGATCGGGAAGCGATAAATCCGCAGCATTTTGTCCGGTTCTCATTTGTGAAAATAAATTCAGACTGATAATCATTAAAAACAGGGTAAGGCAGATTCGGTTCATTTGCAACAATCTTTTTTGGTGAACAAAGACTGAAACACTTTAACGAATACCTGGCAAATCGATTGTATTATATGCATTACCCGCTAAAATTAATGATTAAACTCAGTTTACGAAACTCCAGTAAATTCCCAGCCTGATTTTTAACCCGGCATTGGGATATAAAGGAGCGACAAAATTATTATTGGAAAATCCAAAACCATTTGCCTGGTTAACCTGTGCAGTATTGAGGTTTTCCGTTCGGAAATAAGCCACAAAACTGCGGATTCTGAAATTTATGTAGGCGGTCAAATCAGGCAGTTTTTCTGCAATGGTCGTTTCTTTCTGGGAATAAAACTGACCGATGACGGGCGAATATCCATCGGCGAAATAGGGACTAAAATATCTGAATTCGACTCCAAAAGCGATCATCAGGTTTTTAAATCCCAGTTTCCCTTCATATCCGATCTGTCCATGGGTAACAAAAAGGGGGATGTTGACCGGTGAATTGCCTGCTACTTTTTGCACAACGACGCCGGCTCTTAATATCAGGTGCCTGGTCAGCGCAAATCGCTTATCAGCGGAGACAACCAGCACATTGAAGGGGTTGGATTCCTGGCCCGCAAAATAATAGTTGTAGAAATAGGGGAAATTAGTGACGAGGTAATAATTGGCAGCCAGATTCAGTTGAAGTTTGGGTTGGTCATACGATCCGAACAGATGAATGATATTCTCCTTATTAAAAAAATTATTAGCCGGAACACCAAATCCAAAACTGCTTTCTGTGCTCCATGCCATGGACACAGTTCGGTTCACGTTTTCAAAACCAACCTGCAAAAAGCCGAGGTTCTTACTGATCTGTCGTTTCAGGCTGATGTAGGCATTGTAATCGCCAGAATTAAATCCACTCACATAAAAATTTCCAAATGCTTCTATGTCCCATTTTTTATTTCTCGTCTTGTTTCGGTATTCTCCATGAAGGAAGATATTGTACAGGGAACGTTCTCCTGCATCATAGGTTCCATTCATTGTTTGAAAACTGACACCTGCTTTAAGAAACTGCTGCGAGTTTTTTGAATCCGGAAAGGAATATAGTGAAAAGTCATTGGTCAGATTATGCCATAAATCACTCAGGTTTATAGTATCCGGTACAGAAATAAAATTTAAACTTTTCGTGTAGTAGGCGGCAGCGGGCTGCTGATCATTAAAACGTTGATGATAGGTGGAATAGGAAATGGTTTGCTCAGCACGGAACTTTGGATAAAATAATGGTATTACAACGGTATCATTTACAATAGAATCTTTCAGACCAATGATATCGTACTGTTGTCGCAGCATGAAAGTTCCCGTAGTGTAATAAGATCCTGTTGAAACAGAGGAAGCACCGGCAAAGGGATTGTTGATTACCGCGTACACATTCGGGTTTCCAATATTGGTGGGAATATTATACCTGTCGGAAAATCCAATGGAATCCATGTAGGCCGTATTTTGAATGCCGGCACTTTCAGCCGCTATCAGTTTACTGCCCAGCAACAGCATGAATGCCTGGTATCGTTTATTGTTTGACTGATACCAGGAACTGAAGCGATAATTATTATGTGTGGTGTTCTGGTTTCCGAAAGTACCCGGAGAACTGACCAGACGGTATTCAAAAAATGCATTCCAGTTTCTGGTGATGTTCTGGGTATGAACCAGGTCAATCATTTGTTCGGAGTGCGAGCCCAGTAAATAACCCAGTTCTGAATAAGGTTTGGTCGTATTATAAAATCGCGATCCTTCCACAGTAAATATATAGGGATCCAAGGCATGCCAGCCCCCATCCCACCCGGGTTTCATAAAGGGATTAAAAATCAGGTCATGAGATTCAGTACCGAGATTGCCAAAATCCACATAGGTTGGCTGGAGCGGGTATCGCAGGTAGAAATTATAAACCTCAGAATCTATTTTCAATAGACGGCTGGAGTCCAGAAATCGGAAAGTAACACTAATGGTGTCGTCCTTACGGTGCTGTAGTGAATCCTTCCCGCCACTGCCACCCATATGGCTGTATCGGGATAATGGATTACCCTGTCCGATGGCTGCCTGACAACCTATGATTAAAACTATGATAACCAGAATTGCCTTCATGCCAGTTCGCTGAATCCGGAAATTTGCCGGGAAATTAACCAATCCCTGCGGGCTGAAGGCTGATAAAACGTTAATATTCATAAGGATGCCAGCAGACCTTTGAAAATGACCGTGAGTTTTGGCTCCGCCAGCCGGGCTTCATGTAATACTTCTTCATGGGTAATGATATTTTCAGTTTCACGGATACCCATGTCCGTTATAATGCTCATAGCAAAAACATCCATGCCCATATGAATGGCTGCGATCGCTTCCTGCACTGTGCTCATACCGACGGCATCCGCACCGGCCAGATGTAAAAATTTATATTCTGCACGGGTTTCAAAAGTCGGCCCCGTTACCCCAACGTAAACACCCTCCCTGACTTTGATTCCTTTTTCATGAGCAATCGTTTTTGCTTTTTGTATCAATTGTTTCTTGTATGGCTCACTCATGTCGGGGAAACGGGGGCCCAGTTTATCGTCATTCGGACCGATCAAAGGGTTTACAGTAAAAAAACTAATATGGTCCGTAATGATCATTAAATCTCCCACTTTAAATGCCGGATTCATGCCACCTGCAGCGTTTGAAAGCATCAGCGTTTTAACACCCAGGAATTTCATAAGTCGTACAGGAAAGACCACCTGTTCCACTTCATATCCTTCATAATAATGAAAACGTCCTGCCATGGCCACGATTCTTTTCCCCGCAAGCCTGCCAAAAATAAGTTGTCCGCTATGACCTTTTACCGTCGAAAGGGGGAACTCCGGAATGGAAGAATAGTCAAGCTGATATTCAATTTCAATTTCTTTCGAAAAGTTCCCGATACCGCTTCCCAGTACGATACCGACTGTGGATTCATGCGGGTAAAATTTTTTTATATGGTCAGCCGTTTTCTGAAGCAGATTAATCTGTTTTTCCGTCATAGTTTACCTTGTATATTCCATTAAAATGGACGAGCAAATATAAGCCGCCCGCTTCTATCGGAGTATATTATCGGATGCGTGTATGGCGGAGTTCAAGCAGGTTTAATCCATTGGCCTCAAATCCGGTTACCGCCGGACTAACCAGATGGATCACCTGATCATACCAAAGCGGCACTACCGGTGCATCAAGAATCATCATCTGATCCATTTTCCGATACAAATCATACCGAATGCTGTCATTATTTTCCAACAAAGAATTCCGATACAATTCATCGAACTGCCGATTCTTATAACGCGTATAATTGGGGGGTGCCGGATTTTCAGAATAAAAAACGCTCAGATAATTTTCAGCATCCGGATAATCACCAATCCAACTGCCCCTGAAAAATAGCGCCTGGGATTTGGCTGTTTCTTCCAGCAGGAGACTTTTCTGTGTAATATCAATTTGCACTTTCATCCCAATTTCTTCCAGCTGCCTTACAATAAATCCAGCCAGATCCGCATAGGTATCGATGGTTTTCAATGTGATCACCGGAAGTCCTGCCCCACCGGGGAATCCGGCTTTCGCTAAAAGAGATCTTGCTTTCACCGGATCATAATGATACCCGCGCACCAGGGTTGAATCAAAACTCGGAAGCCCGGGCGGGATAAATCCGCTTTCAGCCGGTGTTCCAATGGAATTGCGCAGATACATCATCATTTTTCGCCTGTCGAATCCATAATTGATTGCCTGACGGATTTTCAGCAATCTGAGCGGGGAAGATTTCACAGCCGGCAGGCTGCTATCCACTACGATGCCCAAATATTCTGTGTTTAGATAGGGGCTGGTGGACAGGTTGATTTTTCCTATCCAGTCTTTTTTCAGCTCACCTCTTTTGTTCAGTATTTCATCTTTGAATGAAGGATCGATATCATTCATAAAATCCAGCCGGCCCTGCTGCAGCAATAAAAATTCGGTGGCCCGGTTATCAAAAAAGCTGATTTTGACCGCGTCAAGATAAGGAAGCCGAATACCCGCACTGTCTTTCTCAAAGTAATTTTCATTTTTCAGCAAAATCAGGTCCTGCCCTTCCTCCCAACTCCTGAACTGGAAGGGTCCTGTTCCGCAGGGATGACTGCGAAAATTCTTTCCGTATTTTTCCACCACTTCGTGTGGCACAATGGAACAATACTGCATGCTGAGCAAACCCAGCATGGGATGAAAAGGAGTCAGCAGGCGGAGTTCAAATGTGGAATCATTGGGTGCACTAAATGCATCAGCGCCTGAAATTCTCTCATTGAAAATCCAGGCCCCGCTACTGGCGGTTTTTTTATCAATTATTCGCGAAAGGCTGTAAACAATATCGGCTGCAATTAAACGCCGGCCGATGCCATTGAGAAAAGCTTCATTATTATGAAAAAAAACATCCCGGCGAATATGAAAGCGATAGGTTTTTTTATCTGCAGAAATATCCCATGAAGTCGCCACCGAGGGTACGATATTCAATCTGGCATCTGTTTGCACCAGTGTATTATATAATTGATGAACCGGCCAGATTACGGACTGGTTTTTCGCAAACGCGGGATCCAGGCTGGCGATGCCTGTGGGTTCATTGTATCTAAAAGTTTTTTTATTACTGGTTGAAACCGGATGACAGGCGGTGTGTAAAAAACCCGCTGTTATAATAAAAATAAAGACCTTGCCCGGGTTATAATTAACTTTCATCCTGCAACGAAAATCGCACTTATGAGTCATCAGGCGAAATGGATTTATATAATAACATTGTTTTGCAACCTGCCGGTTTTATTTGCCGTTGCGCAACAGGAGAAACCACAATTTACACACGCCGACACTTTACGGGGATCGATGAATGCAGAACGTGCTTATAATGTCCTAAAGTATGATATCAGCTTTATTCCGGATTATGAGGCAAAATCGATTCGCGGGAAAAATATTATCACGTATATAGATTCCGGTCTTCATGAAATGCAAATTGACCTGCAGACACCGCTTGAAATAGACAGCATTATTCAGGATGGAAAATATCTCAGCTTTCAAAGAGAAGGAAATGCTTTTCATGTCGCCGTTAACGCAGACGCCAGGCAGAAAATCTGTTTGACCTGTCCCAAAAAAATCACGATTTTCTATCATGGCAATCCTCAAATTGCCGTGCACCCACCCTGGGGAGGCGGGTTTATATTTACAAAAGATTCTCTTGGCCGGCCATGGATGAGCGTAGCCTGTGAAGGTACCGGCGCCAGCGTTTGGTATCCCTGTAAAGATTATCTGGGCGATGAACCCGACAGTGGTGCCCGCTTAACAATGATCATTCCTGACAGCCTGGTGGCCATTGCCAACGGCCGCCTGCAAAGCAGGACCCTGATCGGAAAGGGACTTACAGCATGGTCCTGGGTTGTGACCAATCCTATTAATAATTATAATATCATTCCGTATATAGGCAAATATGTAAACTGGAAGAAAACATATTATGGTCAAAAGGGGAATCTTGATTGCAGTTTCTGGGTGTTGGACTACGATCTGAAAAAAGCAAAAAAACATTTCCTCGGCGTGGATTCCATGCTGAGTTGTTTTGAATATTGGTTCGGACCTTATCCATTTTATGAAGACGGCTATAAACTTGTACAGGCCCCCTACCTCGGAATGGAGCATCAAAGCAATATAGCCTACGGAAATGATTTTCTCGAAGGATATCATGGTAAGGACTTATCCGGAACCGGATGGGGATTGAAATGGGATTTTATCGTGGTACATGAGAGCGGACACGAATGGTTCGGCAATAATATCACCTGCAAGGATATCGCAGATGAGTGGATTCATGAATCATTCACCAATTACAGCGAAACACTTTATACGGGATTTTTTTTCGGCAAAAATGCAGGAGACTCATACTGCATAGGCACCCGGAAGGGAATTACAAATTTGTTGCCGATCATCCAGTATTATGGAGTGAATCATGGACCGGAAGGCACGGATGAATATTATAAAGGCGGCAACATGATCCATACAATCCGGCAGGTGATTCACAATGATGAAATATTCCGGAAAGTGATGCGTGGACTAAATCAGAATTTTTATCACCAGACAGTCACTGCATTGGACATACAGAACTATATCAATAAAATTTCCGGTATTGATTTTACACCTGTCTTCAACCAATATCTGCGATCAAAAGACATTCCGGTTTTGGAATACAAGATTGAAGACCGTGTATTGAGTTACCATTGGACGAACTGCAACACAGATTTTAATATGCCGGTGCGTGTTGATATTGGCGGTGAGCACTGGCTCAGACCGGTCGCGGAATGGAAAAAGGAAAAATTATCCAAAGAGGCTGTTCCTGTTTTGGTGGCTGACCGGAATTTTTATATACAGGTTAAAAATGCGGGCCCGAACCCATAGTCGGATCATTTGATCCAAAACCATCATCTTTGCAGCGCAATATTTCGGGCTATGAGCGACATTCGGAGGCAAAGCATTCTTTCTTCAGGTATCATCTACCTCGGTTTTGCGCTGGGCTTTTTAAATACCTATCTGTTCACCAGACAGGGCGGGTTTACGCAGTCTGAATACGGTCTCTATGGAACTTTTATGGGTGTGGCGAATATTATTACTTCATTTGCCAACCTTGGCATGCAGGCATATATTCTGAAATTTTATCCCTACTACCAGGACAATCTGAAAATTCGGGATAACGATATGCTGGGATGGGCATTTGTTACTTCTATTTTCGGATTTATCATGGTTTTGTCGGCGGGTGTAATTTTCAAAGATCTGGTGGTCAGAAAATTTTCCGAACACTCTCCTGATTTTGTAAAATATTATGCCTGGGTGTTCCCCCTTGGATTTGGACTAACCATGTATTCGATCCTGGAAGCTTATGCCTGGCAATTAAAAAAATCTGTACTAACCAGTTTCCTGAAGGAAATGTTATTCCGGATCATTACCAGCATACTGGCAATATTTTTCTTTTTGCACTGGATATCCAACTTCGGTTTGTTCATCAGGCTTTTTTCGCTGACCTATATTTTACTCGCCCTTATATTGCTGATCATCCTTATTCGTAATCATGAAATTCATCTCACTTTACGGATCAGCCGGGTTTCAAAAAAATTTTTCAGGAAAATTATTTTACTGAGTTCGTTTATCTGGAGCGGCGGACTAATCCAGAATGTTGCGGTGGTTTTTGACATGATTGTTATTACTGCAGTGATTCCAAATGGTCTTGCCTGGGCGGGCATCTTCAGTCTTGCACAAAATATTGCGAGTCTGATACAGGCACCGCAGCGTGGCATCATTGCCGCTTCCATCAGTCATTTATCAAGAGCCTGGAAGGATAAGGATATGTCAAGGATCCGGCGAATCTATCAGCGTTCTTCCATTAATCAGTTGATTTTTGCCAGTGGCATATTTGTATTGATATGGCTCAATTTTATCGACGGTGTGAAAAACTTTCATTTACAACCAGCTTACAACCAGGCTAAACCTGTTTTCTTATTTCTCGGCCTTTGGCGAATTATTGATATGGGAACCGGCGTGAATTCACAAATCATCGGAACATCCACGCTATGGCGTTTTGAATTCTTTACCGGAATGATCCTGCTGGCGATTACATTACCTCTGAATTATGTGCTGGCGAAAAAACTGGGCGTGGTCGGACCTGCCATTGCAACCCTGATATCATATACCATCTATAATGCCATCCGTTATGTTTTTCTTTTGAGGAAGTTCGGACTACAGCCCTTCAACTATAAAACCGGGTTGACATTGCTGCTCGCATTGGCGGGATATTACTGCAGTTATCTATTATTCAGAAATATTCATGGATTTGCAGCCATGACCCTGCGCAGTATATTTTTCCTTATCATATATGCCGGCGGAACGCTATTGTTAAAATTGTCACCCGACGTGATACCGGTTTGGAATACTTTGAAAAAGAAAGTGACGATTCCTTATCTTCGCACCCGCAAATAAGCAAGGTTCTTTAACATGATCACGAGACGAAACATCAGGGTCAAAATAATGCAAACCCTGTACTCGCTGGAGGCACAGGAAAATCAAAAAACGGCAGATGCGCTGAGGATTCTGCAAAAACATTTTGATCAGTCCAGGCAATTGCTCATTTATCTTATTTACTTCCTGACCGAACTCGCACGGTACGCTGAAACGGATTCCCTTCGTCGTTCATCCAAACATCTGCCAACGGAACACGATAAAAATGTAAATACCAAATTAGCCGGCAATCAGTTACTATGGAAAATGCTGGAGCAGGAGTCTTATCAGAAAATGGCCAGGAAAGACAAGCCTGAACTGAACGATCATGCGGATATGGTTAGAAAGCTTTATCTGGAACTGAAAGAAACACAGGATTATAAATCATATATCTCTGAAAATACGCGCGATAAAAAACCGGAAAAGGAAATCCTGGAATATATTTTTAATGATTTCATGCTGGCCAATGAATCGTTTGAATCCCATCTCGAAGAAATATTTCCGAATTGGGGCGATGATGCAGAAATGATGCAAAAACTGGTAACCGGATATCTGAATAAGACGAGTGCCTTCAATTTTGAGGAAATCGTAAGTCCGGACAAAGTGTTATTTGCCCGTGCGTTGCTGACTACTGCCATAGAAAAGAAAGAAGTGACGATGGAACTGATCCGCCCCAAGCTGAAAAACTGGGATGCTGAACGAATCGCCACACTTGATATGATTTTCATGCAGATGGGCGTTTGCGAATTTCTTTTTTTTGAAACCATTCCTCCGAAGGTGACCATCAATGAATATATTGATCTGGCCAAAGAGTATAGCACACCACTCAGCGGACAGTTTGTAAATGGGATACTCGATAATATTCATAAGGATCTGGTGACAGCAAACAGCATGCATAAAGTGAATTTTAAAGCCTCCTGATCCATGTATGATTTTTTATATAGGTTTGCAAATAATACTGACAGATGCGCGCTGTAGTTATGGTTTTTATGATAAGTTCCTGGCTGATCTCGTGCAGACAGAGTGATACGAAATCGAATGGCGGATCGTCTATGCAACTTCCAAAAGACAGTAGTCAGTATACAAAGATTACATGGCTGGATTCAACCATTCGTGATTTTGGCAGTATCCCCGAGGGTCAGAAACTGGAAGTGGCATACAGGTTTTTGAATTCCGGCTCAAAACCCCTGATCATTGCCAGGGTGCAGCCCAGCTGCGGATGTACGGTAGCCGAACAGCCCGAAGAACCGATCATGCCGGGAAAGGAAGGTATTATCAAAGCTTCGTTCAATAGCGAAGGAAGGGTTGGCATTAATCATAAAAAAATTTATGTCATTGCCAATACAAAGGGTACTCAAAGCAATGAAATTGAATTTAGTGTCCAGGTTCAAAAGAAAAAATGGTAAGTACAGATATAAAAAAAACAATACAATGAGCACTTCAGTTATTTTATTACAGTCAGCACCAGGTGGTGGCAGTTTACAATTACTTCTGTTAGGCGGAATGATCCTCGTGTTCTGGCTATTTATGATTCGTCCTCAGGCAAAAAAAGCGAAACTCGCCAAAACCTTTCAGCAGAATATGCAGAAAGGTGATAAAATCGTCACCATCGCAGGTATCCATGGAACAGTCAACAAAGTAAATGAAGACGGGACGATCATGCTGGAAACAAGTCCTGGAAGTTATATGAAAATAGAAAAAAGTGCCATTTCTATCGAATGGACACAAAATATAAATAAGGCAGCCCTGGCGGTTGGCGATAAAAAATAATTAAACAACCCGAACGCTTCCCAATCGGGAAGCGTTCTTTTTTTGCAGTAAATTGTCGGATGTTGAAAGTCGGACTAACCGGTGGTATCGGTTCAGGTAAAACTACGGTCGCACAGATTTTCGAAGTGCTCTCGATTCCGGTGTACTATGCCGATTCAGCTGCCAGAGAACTGATGAACAATGATCCGGAGCTGAAGAAAAAAATCATATCGTCTTTCGGAACTAATGCTTACAAAAACGGAGAACTGGACCGTTCCTACCTGGGATCCGTTGTATTTCCGGATAAAGAAAAACTAAATCTGCTGAATTCGATTGTGCATCCTGTGACGATCCGGGAATCTGAAAACTGGATGAAAAATCAGAAAGCGCCTTTTGCCATAAAGGAGGCTGCGCTGATATTTGAAGCGGGTCTTGAAAAACATTTAGATTACGTTATCGGCGTAACGGCACCTGAGTCCCTTCGCATGGAGAGAGTGGTTGAAAGAGATCATATCTCAAAAGAAAAAGTACTGGATCGCATACGAAATCAGATGGATGAAAAAGAAAAAATCAACCGTTGTGATTTTGTGATACAGAATGACGGTATTCAACCATTAATACCGCAGGTGCTCGCCATCCATGAGAAACTCATGGAAGTATGGAAGACTGGAAAACTGGAAGACTGGAAATAACAAATGCACTTAGAGACTTCCAGTCTTCCATACTTGTATTAATGTAGTTTCGCGAGCGCGTCCCCGATCCTTTTCCATGCTTTTTCGATATTAGCCATGCTGTTCGCGTACGAAAAGCGGATACATTTTGGCTCTCCAAATGCATCACCCATGACCGATGACACGTGAGCTGTATTTAGTAAATACATGCAAAGATCATTGGCGTTTTCGATTTTATTCTCACCATCCGATTTTCCAAAGTATGATGAGATATCCGGGAAAATATAAAATGCACCCTCCGGTTTAAATGTTTTGATTCCCGGAATTTTTCCAACAAGATCCATCGTTTTTTCCCGCCGGCGGGTGAATTCCTCCACCATTAAATAACTGGGTTTCAGATCGGAAACCAGTGCTGTTACAGCCGCTTTCTGCGTAATGGAATTCGTTGCACTCGTAAACTGTCCCTGTAATTTTTCGCAGGCTTTTGCAATTTCAACGGGTGCTGCAATATATCCAAGCCTCCATCCGGTCATCGCAAATCCTTTGCTGAGTCCGTTCACAATGATAATACGATCCTTCAGATCAGAAAACTGTGCAATGCTTTCATGCTTACCTATGTAGTTGATGTATTCATAAATCTCGTCTGAAATAATGGCAATACCAGGATGTTTTCTGAAAACATTCGCCAGCGCTTCGAGTTCTTTTTTACTATAAACAGCTCCGGATGGATTACAGGGAGACGAAAATAAAAACACTTTTGTCTTTGGCGTGATAGCGGCTTCCAGTTGAGCCGGGGTGATTTTGAATCCCGATTCCAGACTGGTATGTACTTCCACCACCTTTCCCCTTGCAATTTTTACAAGTTCTGAATATGTTACCCAATAAGGCGTGGGAATAATCACTTCATCACCATCGTCAACCAGGGCAAGGATCACATTAGCAAGACTTTGTTTAGCACCTGTGGAAGACACAATCTCTTCCGGTTTATAATCCAGATTATTATCCCTTTTTAATTTCTCGCAGATTGCCTGACGCAAATCGAGAAAACCGGGAACGGGTGTGTAGTGGCTCCAGTTATCATCAATTGCTTTCTTTGCAGAATCCTTAATATGCTGAGGGGTGTCAAAATCGGGTTCACCGAGACTGAGGTCGATAATATCAATTCCTTTGGCTCTCAATTCCCGGCCCATTTTGGCCATTTTCAGGGTTTCGGGTTCGCTGAAGCGTGATAAAATGGATGATAGTTGCATAGTATTTATTTGCGGCCGCGAAGGTACCTAATTTTTTAAATCAATTACGGCAACCTAATTAAGCGCCTTCAATGTCAACTGAAATTTGTTCTGACTCGATGTATCACCATAAAATCCCTGGAGATAAATGTTATAGTTCACCAGACTGTCTATTTGAAAATTCCCTAAGGAATCGAAGTTGGACCCGTCCGGCGCGGGATTCGAACTGTCCCTGAAGGCAAAAACTTTATAGTTTCCGCTCCGAATCGTCGAAAACAAATATTCAGAGGGATTGTTATTAAAACCGACAAAAACCTTGGCAGGAACTACTACAGTATCGGCTGCGTAGGGAATATCATTTCTGTTGTTTATCAATTTGAGTCCCCAGGATGTGTCACCGGGCGAAAAGTTCATGTACCGGTAGTTTGTGAAAGTATCGGTGCGGAAACTCGGATTGTCCTGAAGGATGATCAGGCTGACTGATCTGGAATCCAGGGAATCAAAAAAGAATATACTGTAATGAGCCCCCTGACGGAAAGCCGCGTTTCCGGCGGTATTTATGGATGTGTCCTGAGAAAGGAAAATATTCATCAAACTAACCTGGGAAATCGTCGTATCATAGGGACTCCCGGGAGAGCCCGTGGTGTTCCCAAATGAAAGAGAATCAAGAAACAAAAGCTTTCCATTGAATGCGATCTGGATGGCTCCGACGTTATAGGCCAGGTGGGTAAGCGCCACGAATGACTTGTTCGCATTGATATTCGAGGATTTATTACAGGAAAAAAGGCTCAGCGCGATCAGTTGAAGGCTAATTGTTTTAAGCCTGGCGGCCAGGGAAACGGTGCTAAACTTG
>DASXNJ010000033.1:0-5061 GCA_036495145.1 Puia sp. | reverse complement strand
ACAACTAACCCCATTGCTTCAGCAATTAATTCAAACGAACGAAAACGGTCTTTTTGTGAATGGGTCATGGAAGTGACCATGATTTCATCCACATCCATTTCTGTTGCCAGGGAAATCAGCTGATCCCTCACCTGCTCCTTTATGCCGGATATGATCCGGCCGCTATTGTAATGAATTCTTTCCAGTTCCTGTTCCGAAAAATGATAATCCTGAATATCTTCATAACGGTTCATCTCTCTGAAATTTCCTTTTTCAAATTGCAGTAGCGTGTAGTCAGCCAGCTTACGCAGCTGTCTTGCTTTTTCTTCCGTCTCTGCACATAAAACAGATATGGCCAACAGGGTTTGCGGAAATTCCATTTCGCGAGAAGGTTTAAAATTTTTCTTATATGCCTTCACCATGTCCGGACCGGCAAATCCATTGATGAAGCGCGCCACGGCAAGTCCCATTCCGAATTTTGCTGCGATGGCTGCACTCCCCCCGCTGGAACTCAGTATCCAGGGTTCAGGAACCGTATCGGTTACTGGCACGGCCAGAATGGGGCCTTGTAAAGAAGAGGCTTCATCGTGAAAAAAAGCCTGCAGGTATTCCAGTTGCTGCAAATAGGATTCTTCGCTGAAATGGTTCGACGGATTTAATAAACTTGCGGAAATCCGGTCTCCTCCGGGCGCTCTTCCCATACCCAGATAAATTCTTCCCGGGTACATCGTTTCCAGCAGTCTGAAATTTTCAGCCACTTTCAGGGCGCTGTGATTGGGCAACATGATGCCACCAGATCCGATCCGTATATTTTTTGTCTCGGCAGCCAGTCTCACCATCAGCAATTCCGGTGCAGAACCCGCAATCATCGTTGAGTTGTGATGTTCTGAAACCCAGAACCGGTGAAATCCCAAATCCTCGGCTTTCCTGACGAGCTGGATGGTATACCCAATAGCCTGGGAAGCGGTTGTTCCTTTTGGAACGATGGACTGATCAAGAATGCTGACCCTGAACATACATGTACATTTGATTCATTAACATCTTAATGGTTTCTTTGTTCTGAAATTAGAAAGCATTTCATGTTTGATCCCGTAATTTTATAGTCAAGTTTGTATATGAATTATCAACAAATCACGGAATTACTGGGAAAGGAAAACGAAAATCTTTTTTCCCATACATGTACTAAAGTACCAAAGGAAAATCTTCATCTTCCTTCTCCTCATTTTATAGAAGATATATATTCAATTTCAAACCGAAATCTGCAAACCCTTCGGAGTTTGAAACAAATGTTTAACGGGGGCAGACTGGCCGGCTCCGGATATCTTTCCATTCTCCCGGTTGATCAGGGCATAGAACACAGTGCCGGTGCGTCTTTCGCAAAAAACCCTGAATATTTTGATCCTGAAAATATTGTTCGTCTTGCAGTGGAAGGTGGCTGTAATGCAGTGGCGAGCACATTTGGTGTTTTGGGAATGGTAGCACGCAAATATGCACACCGTATACCCTTCATCGTTAAACTCAATCATAACGAACTGCTCACCTATCCGGATAAATTTGATCAGATTATGTTCGGTACTGTACGTGATGCGTGGAATATGGGTGCCGTAGCTGTCGGCGCAACCATCTATTTTGGTTCTGCAGAATCTGACAGGCAAATTACAGAAGTAGCAAAAGCGTTTGATGAAGCACACACGCTGGGAATGGCAACCGTCTTATGGTGTTACCTGAGAAATAACGCATTCGTCCGGGATGGAAAAGATTTTCATGTATCGGCAGATCTGACCGGTCAGGCCAATCATCTGGGCGTGACCATTCAGGCAGATATCGTAAAACAAAAACTACCCGAACTCAATGGCGGATATAAGGCATTGAATATGGGCAACAGCCATTACGGAAAACTGGATGAAAAAATGTACACCGATTTGTCGACTGATCATCCAATCGATCTGTGCCGCTATCAGGTTTTGAATGGATATTCCGGCAGGGTCGGTCTTATAAATTCCGGCGGTGCTTCAGAAGGAGACAAGGATCTGAAAGAAGCCCTGCGCACGGCAGTCATCAATAAGAGAGCTGGAGGCAGTGGAATGATTTCCGGAAGAAAAGCTTTTCAAAGACCATTTTCCGAGGGTATTCAATTATTAAACAGTATACAGGACGTATACATGGAAAAACAGATAACCGTAGCATGAAAAAAAGCAAACCATCACCTACTACAATTTTTACAGATATCGGCGGCGTTTTACTTACAAACGGATGGGATCGCGAAGCCCGGAAAAAAGCAATTAAATTATTCAGGCTGGACGCGGTGGAAACGGAGGAACGGCATCATCTTTCTTTTGACACTTATGAATCAGGTAAAATTTCGCTCAGCGAATATTTAAAACGTCTTGTATTTTATACAAAGAGAGATTTTTCCGAAGACGATTTCCGGGCATTTATGTTTGAACAGTCTCAGCCCTATCCGGAGATGCTGGAACTGATCCGCAGCATCAAAAAAAAATACGGAATAAAAATAGCGGTTGTCAACAACGAAGGAAGGGAACTAAATAATTATCGCATCAAAAAATTCAGGATGGGTGATTTCGTCGATTTTTTTATCAGTTCCTGTTTTGTTCATTTCCGCAAACCCGATGCGGATATTTTTAAAGTGGCGCTGGACATTGCACAGGTATCAGCGGAGAAAGTAATTTATCTGGAAGACCGTCCCCTGTTTGTACAGGTGGCCGATGGCCTGGGCATCCGCGGGATCGTCCATCATGATTTTAATAAGACAAAGAAACAACTGGCTGATTTTGGCTGGTCGATATGACCCCGGTAAGGGATTTGATCAGATCTATTTCGGCCTGGCTATAAGGTGAACCATCCGGACGAAAGATATCGTGAAACCAGATCTTGGGTTCGGCACCATCCGGCATCGGCGTATCCCAGGCATATTTTGTATTTGTTTTTCCACTCACCAGCCCCCAGTTTATAGCAACAATATTTTCTTTTTTCAGCAGAGGCATAATATTAAAAAAAGTGCTGTTCCGGAGCCGGGCCATGTACTCGGTACAAACCAGTGGGCGTCCGAATTTTCTCAATGAATCAATCGCCAGCTGATGATCTTTTTCATTTTCATAATTATGATAACTGATGACATCGGAATTGACCAGCTGATACGCTGTCAGATCAGTCAGACCTTTACTCCATACTCCGGCAGTCAGGGGTTGCCTCGGATTGATTTCTCTTGCCCACTGAAAAGTTTTCTTCAGGAGAGGCAACGACTTATTCTTATAGTTTGAATTTCCCGGCTCGTTGTAAAGATCCCAGAGAAGGATTCGCCGGTCATTTTTAAAACTGTACAATATATCTTTTACATAAGCCTCCAGCACGCGTATAAGCGTGGGATCATCATACAGCAATTTTCCCGGATCCCTCAGCCATCCTGAATTGTGTATGCCGGGTTTTGGGGCCGGCTGTGTTCCGGCTGCATATGATTCGTTCCAGCAATCATCAAAAAAAACAAAAATGGTTTTTATATTTCTTGCGTTTGCAATGGCCAGATATGATTCCATCCGCTTTTTAAAACCGACGGAATCCGTCTGCCAGGCCAGATGGTGGAGAAACACACGCATACAATTGAGTCCGATGGACTGGGCATAACCCAATTCCCGGTTGATGGTCGCCGTATCAAAACTTTCCGCCTGCCACATTTCCAGCTGATTTATGGCAGTACTTGGAATAAAATCACAGCCTCTCAGCCATCCCTGTTTCGCATACCATTGATTGGCCTCATGTTTTGACCAGACCTGGCGTTCAGTCTGTGCCTGAATACTATAACAATAGAAAAAGCAAAGTGTAATAAATAATGATTTTTTCAGCATGTGATGTTTTGATCCGCCGGGCGGGTTGCAAATCTACAAATTCTCAAATTAAAATCTGTATCAACATGAATCACGCATTGTATCGATTGCGGACAGTGAACCGCTTAAATTCTGAAATACATCGTGTAATTCAATGAATTATGAAGTGGCATATCTTGTGACTAAAATCAGCACAAACCAGCCGGATGTTTAAAAACTACTGCAAAACAGCATTTCGGAATCTGATCCGCAATAAAAAATTCAGCCTGATAAATATATCCGGGCTGGCCATTGGCATAGCTTCCTCCATATTGATTTTCACGGTTGTTCATTATGAGTTGAGTTACGATACATTTCAGCCGGATTATAATAATATTTATCAGGTAGCCATCGAAGATAAATTTCCTGACAATACCGCTTATACGCCCGGCACTCCCTATCCGGCCCTGGATGCAATAAGAGCAAAATTTCCGCAGATAACAACCGGCGTTATCTACGCAAACTTCAGCGCCCAGTTAACAGTTGTTGGTCCCGACGGCACACCTTCAAAAGAGAAAAGATTCATTGAAGAGACCGGTGTATTTTTCGCCGATCCGCAGTATTTCAAAATATTCAAAACAAACTGGCTGATGGGTTCCCCTGAAGTACTCGATCAGCCCAACAAAATAGTTCTTTCAAAAAAAACAGCCGGGAAATATTTCGGCGGATGGCAGGATGCGGCGAATAAATTTATTCGTCTGGACAATCTCAATACATTACAGGTCGCCGGTATCATCCGGGATGCGCCGGGGAACTCCGATTTCCAGTATAAAGCCATCGCCTCTTATCCTGTTTTTAAAAACACTTCTTTTTATCCTTACAGCAAAGAATGGAACACCACCAGCAGCAGCGAACAATTGTATGTGTTGTTGCCGTCAACCCAGTCCGTTTCTTCGATCAATGCGCAGCTCCTGAAATTCAGCAGGGACCGGTTCAAAGAAGACAACCGCAAAACCAGTCGCACGATATTTCTCAGACCGCTCAGCATTTTACATTTTGATTCAAGAATGGAAAATATGGGTGATCATATAACGAGTAAAACAACCCTCTGGACACTTGCTTTAATTGCCTTGTTTATACTGATCATGGCCTGCATTAATTTTATCAATTTATCTACTGTTCAGGCAGTAAACCGTTCCAAAGAAATCGGTGTAAGAAAAGTATTGGGCAGCAGTCGCTGGAATTTACTCTGGCAGATTAT
>DASXNJ010000032.1:0-4572 GCA_036495145.1 Puia sp. | reverse complement strand
CAGAGTTGTGATCAAAGCAATAATCAATGACTGGGCACCGGCGTGCGAAGCCGCTTCCGGATCTTTCTCTCCGATTCTTCTGGCAACTACTGCGGTGGCCGCCGTGCTGAGCCCAATGGCAATCGAGTAAACCAACGAGATGACGGCTTCTGTTAATCCGACGGCGGCAATGGCATGTTGCCCGAGATGGCTTACAAAAAAAATATCAACGACGGCAAATACACTTTCCAGGCTTAATTCGAGAATCATGGGGATGGCCAGTAAAAAAATAGCTTTTGATAAATTCCCCTGTGTATAATCGCGCTGCTCGCCATTCAGAGACGTGCGGACGATGTAAATTATTTTGTCGAATGTTGACCGTTGGGACATTGCTGTAAGATGAATATAATTGATTTATTTATATTACGGCCCATTCACCGATATGGAACAAATCAAAATAATTGACGAAGAATTATTATCTGATAACTGGTATACACTAAAAAAATATACCTATCAGAAATCGAAACAGGATGGTAGTCTGCAGATACAAACCAGAGAGGTTTATGACCGTGGAAACGGTGCCGTCATTATGCTTTATAATCTGAAATTTAAAACGGTTATTCTTACCCGGCAATTCCGATTACCCACATATGTAAATGGTAATAAAGAGGGCTTCCTGACTGAAGCCTGCGCCGGATTGCTGGACAAAGATAATCCGGAAGAAGCCATTAAAAGAGAAACGGAAGAAGAAACCGGATATCGTATCAGGGATGTCAGGAAAATCTTTGAATCATATATGTCACCGGGATCAGTTAGCGAAATCCTTCATTTTTTTATTGCGGAATATACTCCTTCGATGAAAGTGAATGAGGGCGGTGGCATCGAACATGAACAGGAAGATATCGAGGTACTTGAAATTCCTTTCGATGATGCTTTTGAAATGATCGGAACCGGTGAAATCAGGGATGCCAAAACAATTATGTTGCTTCAATACATGAAAATAAATCAGGTTTTATAAGCCAGTCCTTTTTTTCCACTGTTTTTGTTTTCCAACACTTACTCTAAACATTATCATTCGTCTTCCTGCTGATTTGGTATTTTACAGTTAAATGCACCTGTATAGGGTTTTTCATTTTTAAAGAAGATAACTTGAGGTGCCGAGTAGAAACAGAAACGCGGAGTTTCTGTATATCAGAAATTTATGGAAAAGAAATTAGAGGGCCAGGTTGCCATCGTTACCGGAGCCAGCAGTGGTATTGGGGCCGGCGTTGCTAAATGCCTTTCCGCATCCGGAGCAACCGTGGTCATCAATTATCCGGTAGCACCCGTTAAAGATGCCGCGGAAGCCGTTCTGGCGGAAATAATGTCAGCGGGCGGAACTGGCGTCACGTCAATGTGTGATGTCAGCAAAGAGGATGAAGTCCAAAAGATGTTTTCTGATACCATTCAGAAATATGGGACAGTGGATATTCTGATAAATAATGCCGGATTACAACGGGATTCCCCCTTCGAAAAAATGACACTGGAACAATGGAATTATCTGATCTCTGTGAATTTAACAGGACAGTTTCTTTGTGCCAGGGAAGCGATCCGTGAATTCCTGAGGAGAGGGGTGGTGCCGACAATTTCCAAGGCCGCGGGAAAAATAATTCATATGAGCAGTGTGCATGAAGTGATTCCCTGGGCGGGTCATGCAAATTATGCTGCGTCGAAAGGGGGTATTATGATGCTTATGAAAACACTGGCCCAGGAGTTTGCTCATAAAAAAATCAGAGTCAACAGTATTTGTCCGGGTGCCATTCAAACGCCCATCAACCGGTCCGCATGGGATACCCCGGAGGCATTAAAGAGCCTGCTGACGCTGATTCCCTACCAACGAATCGGAGAACCCGAAGATATTGGCAATGCTGCAGTCTGGTTATGCAGCGATGACAGTGATTATGTAAACGGAACTTCGCTATTTGTGGACGGGGGAATGACTTTATATCCCGGATTTACAACCAATGGATAATTATTCATTGGGTTCTGAATAAACATTTACTACCAAAAGATCAAAAGAATGGATAATTCTGAATCAGAAATGTCTTTGAAGATTAAGTCAAGGCGGATTATACATATTGCGCTACAACTACTATCACTTGCTTTTTTACTTTCCTGGTGCTTTAATATTCTGGCTCCGTTCGTCACACCGATCATGTGGGCTGCCATCCTCGCAGTTACTTTATATCCGGTGCATCAAAAATTAAAAGGGAAATTTAAGGGCAATTCTTTATGGGCTGCCATCCTGATTACCGCGATGATTTTTATTTTATTTCTTTTGATAGGCAGCTGGCTGGGTATTAGAACAGGATCGGAAATTAAGACTACCATCAGTAATTACCAGGATGGAAAATTAAAAATTCCGCATCCTCCTGAATCTGTTAAACAATGGCCCGTTATTGGTGGCAAGGCCTTTCAGATCTGGACTCAGCTTACGTCAGGTGTGGATACGATTATTCAAAAATATCCTGAACAAGTGAGAACGGCTACGAGTGCCGGCATTCAATTACTGACAACAACCGGCAAGGGCCTGATAATATTTGCCGTATCTATTCTCATTAGCGGGGTTTTTCTAACGTACGCAGACCAGTCGGCGATATTTGCGCGGGCTGTATTTAACCGTTTGATGAATAGTACAAAATTTGATATGGCCACCATTTCAGCTATTACCATTCGAAATGTAGTTCGAGGTATTCTTGGCGTAGCTATTATTCAAAGTATTTGTGCAGGCCTTGGATTTGCCTTTGCAGGAATTCCGTATGCAGGAATCTGGACTCTTTTATGTTTAATTCTTGCTATCATCCAGATTGGAATTTTTCCTGTTGTGCTCTGCGTATTGATCTATATCTGGACAACTGATCATACCACCACAGCCATTCTGCTAACCATTTATATGATCCTTGTCGGGTTAATGGATAATATTCTGAAGCCGTTGCTGATGGCCAAAGGCGCACCGGTTCCTATACTGATCATTTTTCTTGGTTCACTGGGTGGGTTTATTTATTCAGGATTTATCGGGCTTTTTACAGGCGCGGTAATCCTTTCTTTGGGCTATCGGCTATTTGATGTCTGGTTGAAAGAATCTGAATTGTAATTTCCATTTCAGGATTGCTGCTTTACAAAATAGTTTTTGAAGAAATATTTTTGTTTAAAATGATTTAACTGATAAATGTTAATCCAAGGTTTTTTTTCTGAATAATAAAGATAACTTTAGCCAAAAAAGATAACTTTAACCAAAATCCTCTGCATGTCATCGATTATAAGAAAGGGGCTAATTGTTGTCAGCTTAATATATTCCATCAGCTCCTGTAAAGAAGAAGAAAAAAAAGCTGAGGTAATACCCGACGTTAATGTGGTGACTGCAGGGAAAAAAGATATTTCAACTTTTAGCGAGTATGTCGGGCAGGTATACGGCCTTGCGGATGTAAATATAGATCCAAGAGTTCAGGGCTGGATAACAGGAATATATTTTAAAGAGGGTTCTCTTGTTCAGAAGGGGAGCCTGTTATACACCATCGATGACCAGCCTTTTATCAATGAGCTTGATGCTGCAAAAGCAGAAGTGGCAAGAACGCAGACCCTCATGGAAAATAAAAAATCTGAACTCGGGAGGGTTAAACCACTGGCCGAGATGAATGCACTGAGTCAACGCGATCTTGATTTTGCGTCATCAGCGTATGACGCATCTGTCAATGAAGTGAAAATAGCTCAGGCCCGAGTGGAAAATGCAAAAATCCAGCTCGGATACACGAAGATTTTGTCTCCCATTACAGGAATCATAGGAATTTCCAAAGTTCAGGTTGGCGATTATGTGCGACTGGTCAGCGCTGGCAATGGCATAAATACGGTTTCTTCTTTGGGTGAAGTCAGGGTTAGATTTCCAATTTCTGAAAATGATTACCTGAATTTTTCAAGAGAATACAGGAAGGATCCCAAAAGCAATAATTTTCAGGAAGTTCCCGTGGAGCTGATTCTGGGAGATGGATCTGTTTTTGGTGAGAAAGGCCGTTTGCAACTCACCAATCGACAGATTGATCCGGGTACCGGTTCTATCCTTATCCAGGCATTGTTTAAAAATACGAGCGGGGTATTAAGGCCTGGGCAATATGTAAAAGTGAGGTTTAAGACTGGTGATTTTACCAATGCGATTGTGATACCTCAGCAGTCAGTAAATCAATTGCAAAATATTTACCAGGTATTTCTGTTGACCGATAGTAATACATTAAAACCAACACTCATAAAAGTTGGAAGCCGTGTAGGAAGCAACTGGATTGTAAGTGACGGATTAAAAGAAGGCGACAAAGTTGTGGTAGTGGGAAGTGCATCATTAAATCCCGCCATGGTGGTCAAACCTGTTATGATGAAATGGAATTATGATTCCACTTTAAAGGAATAGAGATAACCCGGAAAAAAGTTCCCAATTATAATTTATGAGTGAGTTTTTTATCAGGAGACCGATCGTTGCAATGGTGATATCCATTTTTACCATTATTCTGGGCGTGCTGATTTTAAGAAAAGTGCCGATCTCCCAGTACCCCGAGATTACTCCTCCGA
>DASXNJ010000031.1:0-11307 GCA_036495145.1 Puia sp. | reverse complement strand
GCATGATCGATAAAGTGACAAAAAAATTAAAACATCCGTTATATGAAGTACCGGTTGGATTCAAATGGTTTGTGGACGGACTGATCGATGGTTCCCTCGGGTTTGTTGGTGAAGAAAGTGCAGGTGCCAGTTTTTGCAGACTGAACGGAGAAGTATGGACGACAGACAAAGACGGATTTATTCCTGCCCTGCTCGCGGCAGAAATGACAGCTACTCTTGGTCGCGACCCCGGAGAAATATATAAGTCACTGGCCGACGAACTCGGGCACTCTACGTATGACCGTGTAGAAGCTCCTGCCAATCCTGAACAGAAAGCGAAGTTGTCAAAATTGAATCCGGATGACATCAAACAAAAATCCATGGCCGGTGAACCGATCACAGCGGTTCTTACCAAAGCGCCTGGTAACGGGGCTTCTATCGGTGGACTTAAACTGGAAACAGAAAACGGATGGATTGCTGCCCGACCCTCTGGAACTGAGAACATATATAAAATTTATGCCGAGAGTTTTCGGGGACGCGATCATTTGAACCTCATGCTTCAGGAAGCGCAACAAATTGTAGACAACGCGCTGAAGTAATTATCAATTATTAATGATTAAGGATTAGTAATTCGTTGATCGTTGTTCGTGTATCTAAAGAAATATGTTAATAATTAATCCTTAATCATTAATAATTGACTATAGTATTTCATGAAATATTTTAAGATTCTCTATATACAGGTTTTGATCGGCATCGGCCTGGGCGTTTTGTGCGGCTGGTTATTTCCTTCCTTTTCTTCTACTGCCAAACTGATCAGCGATACATTCATTAATATGATCCGGATGATTATTGCTCCAGTCATTTTTTGCAGTATTGTTACCGGAATAGCAAGCGCGGGAAGTATGAAAAAAGTAGGGAGGGTGGGTGTCAAGGCACTAATCTATTTTGAGATCGTTTCTTCTTTTGCATTGGTTATCGGACTGATTGTTGCAAACCTGATCAAACCAGGAGCAGGTGTTGCGCATGGTTCCGGAGCTACTTCACAGGTGAGTGAAATAACCAAACAGGCTGAATCATTCAACTGGGGGGACTTCATTTCTCATATTGTGCCCTCCAATATCATTGAATCCTTTGCGAAGGGAGACATTCTCCAGATTTTATTCTTCAGTATTCTTTTCGCAGTCGGACTGAAGCAGTTAGGTCCCTCCGGGAAAAATATAATCACGGGTCTTAATAAACTCAATGAGGTCATCTTTAATATTCTAAAGATGGTGATGAAACTCAGTCCGATCGGTGCATTCGGTGGCATGGCTTTTACAATCGTGAAATTTGGATTCGTAAGTCTTTTTGTGTTGGGTAAACTGATGCTGTGTTTTTATCTTACCTGCCTGCTTTTTATTTTTGTAGTTCTCAATGCCATCTGTCGTTATTTTGGATTTAGCTTTTGGAAACTGCTGGTATATATCAGGGATGAAATCCTGATTGTATTTGGTGCCAGCAGCAGCGAGGCGGGATTTCCATCTTTAATGCAAAAACTGGAAGCGGCGGGTTGTGAGAAAGAAGTGGTCGGTTTAATCGTTCCAACCGGCTACAGCTTTAATCTGGATGGCACTACGATCTACCTAAGTATGAGTGTTATTTTTCTGGCGCAGGTTTATAATATCGATTTAAGTCTGGGTCAGCAATTGGTGATCATTGGCATCCTTCTCATCACCAGCAAGGGAGCAGCAGGTGTTACTGGAAGTGGTTTCATCGTCCTGGCTTCCACCCTGGCCGCTATGAAAGTAATTCCATTGGAAGGCCTGGCTCTGCTGATTGGTGTGGACCGTTTTATGAGTGAGGGAAGGGCGCTGATAAATTTTATCGGCAACGCGGTTGCGACAGTTGTCATTTCAAAGTCCGAGAAAGCGATTGATGAGGAGGTTTATCGGCAAGTGGTTGACGGTTGACGGTTGCGGGAAGCAGGAGGCTGGATGCTGGATGCTTGACGCTTCCAGCTTCACGCTTCCGGCTTCCAGCTTCACGCTTCCGGCTTCCCGCTTCCTGCATCAAGCTTCCGGTTTTCAGAATTGTTTGAGGAAATTAATTTTTACAATGGCATTGTCATCCTGCGCTACTTTTGAACCGGCGGGATTGAATTCCTGGTGATTAAATATCAGGTAGACGTATGACAATGGCCGATATTCCCAGGAGAATCTGATATAATAATTCTGCGAGTTGTTGTCTGAGTTCTTCTGGTAAAAAGCAGTCAGCTGTAATCTTGGATTGAGTGCAAACCGTCCCTGCAATACGTAGAGGCTTACTGTAGAATTATTTTTATCTATCCCGAAACCGGAAAATTTATTCCGGTTATATTCTCCGGTGAAAGAAATGTTTGGGATAGGTGCAAATTGCAGTTTCCAGTCCCCCGAATTTAATCGTCCGTTATAGTAGGGCCCCCAGGTATAAATAAGTTGCAGGTTCAATACTTTTGAGGGATTTGTACTCGTCCATATATGTTGCCGCGTAAAACGGTATTGCCCGGCTGCAATTGTAATACCCAGCGGTTGGAAAGGCGCCATTAAATTCTCATAGGTAGGAGTAAACCCATATCCGAAATAGGCGTCGCTTTTAAAATGGAACCACAGAGGGTAAGTCGAGTAGGTAGCTTCAATCAGTTTTCCGGAGGAAGCCTGCAAATAGATTTCCGGATTGAAGCTGGGTTCAAATGCAAGCATATATTTTTTTAATGGCAATTTGTTTCCGCGATAGAAATAATAGATGCCGGGTGTGGATGCAATTACATTTGTGCGGGATGCGAATCCCATTTCAGGATTGAAATCTTTGGTGACAACGGATTCCGTCCACCAGATTTTCATTTGATTGGTTGAATAAAAATATTGTGCGGCTCCCGCGAAACCGGATTTACCTGTTATTGTTGAATACGAATGTGTGAATAATGTATTCAGGGACTGGGCTTCTCCCATCCGGAAAAAACCATCCAATGTATTTTCAACCGCTGACCCGCGTGCATTGTTTTTAATAGTGGTTAAGGCACCAACCCTGTTCAGCCGGCCAAAATTTTCGGATACTCTTCCGACGAAAAAATCGGTAAATGGATATCCACCTGAATTGCCCTGACGCATAACAATGGCTCCGTAATTTAATTTATCGGAACGGTGAACAAACCGGGCGCCTCCTATAATTGGAATTGGATTTCCTGCGCTATCCAATCCGATCGTACGACTGTTAAAAGGCTGGATCTGCATCTGGCCGCCGGAAAAATCAGGACTTTGTTGCACACTTACTCCAAATAAAGAAGCATTCTCCAGAAAGAATTGTCGTTTCTCCGGAAAAAATACAGAGAATCTGGTCACGTTATTTACCTGCTGATCCACATCTGCCTGAGCGAAATCAGTATTTACTGTAAGATCCAGTATGGTGTTTGGATTCATGGCCCATTTTAAATCCCCGCCGACTTTCACATGAGTGTTTTCCTGTTTTGTATCGGGAATCATATTTTGTGCGTGATCATACTGTGTTAAAATATAAGGCTCGACAATGATATTTGGTTTTGGAGGTGGCGGTTGCAGATTCGTCAGAATGCCTGCATAATTCATGCGCAGATTACTATACGCATGTGGAAATTCTGACATGGCGCTGAGTTCGTTTGTCAGTCTTCGGTTTCGAAAAATATTGAACCCCCAGGTTTGTATGCTATCCTTTGATTTCGGATATCGGAGTGTTTGCCAGGGGATCGCAATTTCAGCTGTCCATCCGGAATCGGTTCTGTTGGTGCGAACCCGCCAAAGACCATTCCAGTCAATATCATAATATAAATCATCAAAGGACAAAAGATCTCTTTGCACTCCATAGGCATCTGTAACAAATGCCATGGCATTGCGATGATCGTTGAATCCGTCAAAGGCAACGGATACCAGATCGTGCCGGGTCACATCGAAGTCGCGGATGAAATCGGTTGACATGATTGCTTTTTTTCCCAACGGATCCATGGCAAAGATTCCCACATACAGATACTGTTGGTTATAGAGCACTTTCACCCGTGTATTGAATAAAGCAGGTTTTCCCTGTTCCGGATCTACCTGGACAAAATGCGGAGAGGCCGGTGCCAATGACCATTCTGGTTCATTGATGATACCATTAATAAAAAGCGTTTTGTGAATGCGGATCGCCCGGATCTGTTTTATTTTAGATTGGCTGGTTGATAAACTGGAATCCGTCTCCTGCGCATGAGTATAAACGTATGAGAGGATGGTAATGAGAATAAGGGGTATAACTTTTATCATAGATAATAATGTGGGACTGATGATCACACATCGGTGATTCATCATTCTCTTGTTACAGTAAATAATTAGAAATTATCAGCCGAATAATGTATTCCGGCCGCGGACCGGATACGGTCCATCGTTTCCATGATGAGCAGGGAATCGTCGTGGCTCATGACCGGGCTTTCTATCAATCCTTTCCGAAGGCATTCACCGACGTGTCGTGCCTGATATTGATAACCCGATCCGGCTTCTTTGTGTACAGGTATTATTTCTTTGCTGTCTTCTCTTCCAGAATACAATTCAATCGTAGCGCTGGGTGCGTAAAAACGGGCGGTCAGGCGCACCCTGCTTTTTGTTCCGCTGATATCGGCATCCGTTCCCAGATTGGATAATAAGGATGAAAAAAGCTGGGCCATGGCACCGTTTTTATATTTGAACAAGCTCGCGCATTGTTCGTCGACGCCCTCCTGTGTTGGTGTCATAGATGCTTCAATCACATCGGGTCTTCCCATCAGTGAAACGACGAGAAACACATTGTAAATGCCGATGTCCAATAAACTGCCTCCACCGAGTGCGGGATCAAAAAGTCTGGGCGGCACAGGCGGTTGCGGAATGAATCCAAAATTTACCAATATGCTTTTTATCTCTCCCAATGCCCCTGCACCAATCAGTTCCTGCAGTTTCTGATATTGTGGAAGGAACTTTGACCAAAGGGCCTCCATCAGGAAAACCTTTTTATCGCGGGAGACATCAATCATTTCTTTTGCCTGGCGGAAGTTTAATGCGAATGCTTTTTCGCATAACACTGCTTTATGATGATTCAGGCAGAGCAGTGTATGTTCGTGATGCAATGCATGCGGTGAAGCGATGTAAATCACATCCACTTCCGGATTATTTACCAGGTCTTCATAACTACCATGTACATGCGGAGCGGGAAACTCATTCGCAAAAGCGCGAGCATTGTCCATTCGCCGGGCAGCGACCGCTGAAAGCTTTGCTCCTGCGACAAGGGTCAGGTCGGCGGCGAATTTCCTCGCGATCCGCCCACATCCCAAAATGCCCCAGCGAATGGTTTCCATCTCATATTTTGTACAATTTAGGTATTAAAAAAATAATGGAATATGGGAATTACCGAACGGCTGAGCCTAAAGCTTAAAGCCTAAAGCCTAAAACCAATACTGTTTGTAATTCGTTGACATGACGAACTTGCAGGTACTAATTCTTTCTTTAGTTTTAAGCTTTGGGCTTTAGGCTTTAAGCTTAACCTATGACTAACTGGAAAGACAAGGAAGTATACAAAACCATTCAACTGGCGATTCCCATTATCATGGGGGAACTGGCACAGATGAGTCTGCATCTGATCGACACAGCCATGGTCGGGGCCATCAGTTACAAACATCTGGCAGCGGCTTCTCTTGTGATGACGGCAGCCAACATTCCCTTTGTGATCGGTATCGGCATGACCATTTCTGTCTCCCAGCTGGTGTCCATGGCGAATGGACGACGCGACCATCAGTTGATTTCGCACTATCTGTTTAACGGATTTCTTTTGTGCACTATTTTTGCTTTGATCATTTCCGGCGGACTGGTATTTGGAAGAGATATATTAAAACATCTGCATCAGGATCCGCAGGTGGTATTACTGGCGCTGCCCTTCATGAAGCTGGTGGGACTCTCCATTATTCCCATGCTGCTGTTTATGACACTGAAACAATTTACTGACGGTCTCGAATATACGAAGACTGCGATGATGCTGTCCCTGGCGGCCATGCCCATTAATATATTTCTGAACTGGCTGCTCATTTATGGCCATTGGGGATTTCCCCGGCTTGAACTGGTTGGCGCGGGTTATGCGACTCTGATTACCCGAAGCGTGATTTTTATTGTGCTCGCATGGATCGTACTAAAACATAAAACGTTCAGGCGTTTTATTGCCGTCAGCGAAAGTCAGTGGAGATATAGTTTTAAAACCATCCGTGAGCTTCTCCGTATCGGAATTCCCAGCAGTATACAGCTGGGTGTTGAGGTTTGTGCTTTCGCCGTTTCGGGTATTATCATAGGGACCATCAGCGCTGTTTCGCAGGCCGCTCATCAGATCGCACTGAGTTGCGCAGCATTTACCTTTATGGTTTCAATGGGACTGAGTCAGGCAGGGTCCATCCGTATCAGCAATGCATACGGAAGAGAGGACTGGATGAAGATTCGGGTGATCGGGAAGACAACATTAATCACTGCTTTATTGTACGGAACTTTTTGCGCAGTCATTTTTATAATTTTCCGTTGGCAGCTGCCGCTGGTTTTTAATGAGAATCCGGAAGTGGTCAGGTTGTCTGCGCTGCTTTTATTATTCGCTGCCGTTTTCCAGATCTCAGATGCCACGCAGGCCACCGGCGCCGGGCTATTGCGCGGGATCAAGGATGTAAAAGTTCCAACCATTTTAATTACGGTTGCCTACTGGGTGATCGGCCTTCCCTTCGGAGGACTCTTCGCCTTCCATTATCATATGGGTGCAGCCGGTATGTGGCTTGGATTGATTGTAGGTCTGACTCTGGCTTCTGTTTTTTTGGGAAGCAGGTTTATAAAAATGGTTCGAAAACACAGTTAGGATTTAATTTTTTTAAATCCGAGAGACAGGTCGGCAATCAGATCATCGATATATTCCACACCGACTGAGAGCCGCAGCAAATTGGCCGGGCTTCTTGGAGCAACTCCTTCTGCAGAGCGTCGATGCTCTACCAGACTCTCCACACCTCCAAGGCTGGTGGCATGTCTGAATAATTTCATGCCGCTGGCAAAAGCTACTGCCTGTTTTTCACCACCCTTTATGCCGATCGAAATCATCGATCCGAATTGCCCATTCATCTGCCGTTTTGCAATATCGTGGCCGGGATGATCCGGAAGCCCGGGATAAAAAACCTGTTCAACTTCTGGTATTTTATTAAGATAATCAGCGATCGCTGAGGCGTTTTGAATTTGACGTCCGAGGCGGAGTGAAAGGGTCGGGAGGCTACGGTTTAACAACCAGCAGTCAAAGGGTGACGGCACGGATCCTCCGATCACCTGGTATTCGCGTAACCGGGCAGCGAGTTCATTTTTTTTATTGAGTATGATACAGCCTCCCAGAACATCAGAATGTCCGCCGAAAAATTTAGTGGAAGAATGAAAAACCATATCAGCGCCCAGTTGAAGGGGTCGCTGAATGAGGGGAGTGGTCCAGGTGTTATCACAACCGACCGGAATGTTTTTTGATTTTGCCAATGCACAAACTTTTTCGATGTCTGTTATTTTAAGCATGGGGTTGGATGGCGTTTCAATGATCATCAGCCGGGTGTTTTTTTGAATCGCTTTTTCAATCGCCGGAATATCTGACATATCGACTTCCGTATAAGCGATTTTCCATTTTGGCAATACGGATTTTATCAGATGTGCGATCCCATGATAACAATCATCCGGAATCACGATATGTGTTTCCGGTTCCAGTACGGTCTGGCAGAGTGCCATGGCGGCTGCCATTCCAGATGGAAAGGCAAATGCCTCTTCACCGCCTTCCAGTAAAGCCAGTTTGGTTTCCAGTTCATGTCTGTTCGGATTATCCCAACGGGTATATACATAACCCCGGCCACCGATATTTCCGTCTTCATCCCTTTCGAAAGTAGTCGTTACGTGTATAGGACTTACCACCGAACCGATCTGATCTTCCGGGCGTCCGCCATGCACAGAAAGCGTATCAAAATGCATTGATTATTTTTTGGCGAAGATACTGCTAAGGAAGAAAGCAGGAAACAGGAGGCAGGAGGCTTAAGGCGTAAGGCGTAAGGCTTAAGGCAAAGTAGAAATTACCTCCCGCTTCATGCCTCCAGCCTCAAGCCTCAAGCTTCCAGCCTCCTGCCTCATGCCTCCAGCTTCCTGCCTGACTCAGGCAGACTAATTACGAACGTAGAACCCTTCCCGGGAGAACTTTCAGCCCTGATTTCACCATGATGAAGTTCTGCAATTTTTTTGCAGATTGATAAGCCAATACCCGTGCCTTCAATCTGGTGATAACTGTGCAATCGTTTAAAAACGACAAAAATGTCTTCAGCAAATTTTGGATCAAAGCCGATCCCATTGTCACGGAACATTATTTTATAAATCCGTTTTTTGTTTTGAGACAGATTCGGATCATTTGTTGAGTCCACACATTCACACCAGATTTGAATATTTGGATATATACCGGGACTTGCAAACTTGAGGGAATTGCTAATCAGGTTCTGGAATAACTGTCTCATTTGTGTCGGAACGACAACCAGACTTGGTAATGGTCGAAGGTCGATAGACGCATTCGTCTTTTTTATCTCAACCTCCAGATCAGAAATAACATCCGTCACCAGTTCATTCAGGTCATACATTTCAAAATGGTCGGTCGTCTGAATGTGACGCGAATATGAAAGAAGATCGTTAATGAGGATCTGCATCCGGCCGGTTGCCTTGTCTATTTTTTCCAGATGTGCGCGGATAGTGCTGATATCCGTCGTTTCCAGGCATCTTCTGATCAGATCGTTAAATATCAATATTTTCCTTAACGGTTCCTGCAGGTCATGTGACGCGACAAAGGCAAAGCGGTCTAATTCATGATTTATTTCTTTTAATTCCGCATTGTTTTTTACCAGCTGCTGATTTAGCAGATTGATCCGTTCTTCTGAAATTCTCCTCTCTTTTATTTCAGATTCCAGATATGAATTTGCCGATCGTAGCTTTTCTTCCTGAATTGTCAGTTCCTTTGTCTTCCTGTATAATTCAACGAAGACGCCTACTTTGAATCTTAAAAGAGCCGGATCGACAGGCTTATGGATATAATCCACACCACCCATTTTGAATCCCTTAAACATCAAATCTTCACCATAACGATGAGCGGTGATAAAAATAATGGGAATATGTCTCAGGCGATCCCGTTCGTAAATGAGGTGAGCGGTTTCCAGGCCATTCATCTGTGGCATCTGCACGTCCATTAAGATCAGGGAAAAATCCTGATCTTTTAATAACAGTTTCAAGGCTGCTTTTCCCGAATTGGCTTTCACAATATGATAGCCTTCTTTTTCAAGAATACTCTCGATGGACAGGAGATTGTCCTCCCGGTCATCTACAACGAGGATTTTGGCATCGTAAGCAGACCGATTCTCGTGGACTGATATTTCAGATACAACTGTTTTCATCTGGATTTATTTGTAAAGCCATACACGCATCAGGGATAATAACTGATCAATTTTAACCGGTTTGGTGATATAATCTGAAGCACCTGCTTCAATACATTTTTCCCGGTCCCCTTTCATTGCCTTTGCCGTTACCGCAATAATGGGAAGATTATTATTCTGGTGCTCCCTCCTGATTTTCTGTGTCGTTTCGTATCCATCCATTGCCGGCATCATGATATCCATCAACAACATATCAACGTGTTTGTTTTCACTTAAAATATCGATGGCTTCCTGGCCGCTTTCCGCGGTTAATACTGTCATATTATATCTTTCAAATGCGGTTGTCAGCGCAAAAAGATTTCTGACATCGTCATCTACGATCAGGACGGTTTTGTTGGTCAGAATATCCTCTCTGGATCTTAAATTTTCGATGATCTTTTTCTGTTCCGGCAAAAGATCCTTATGATTCAAATGAAGGTGCATGACGACCTCCTCGAATAACAGGTCCATGGAATTCAGATCTTTTAACAGGATTCTGTTAGCATACTGTTTTAGCTGGGTTTTTTCCCTGGAAGTAAAATCTTTCGCTGAATAAATGAGAATGGGTGTAATCTGAAGTTTTTTAATTTCATTTATTTCAACAATGATTTCCATTCCCGGGATATCAGGCAACATATAGTCTACAATCACGCAATCATAAGCGTTTTCCCTGATCAGGCGCAGACCTTCCTGTCCTGATTTAGCGATTTCAACTTCCAGTTGTCCTTTGTTAGCCAGTAATTTTGCAATGGTGGACGATTCAATTTCATTATCCTCAATTAATAATAGTCTTTTTGGAACCTGGCTTTGATAATGCAGGATGTCGTCGAACAACATGTTGAGTGATTCGTTCTTCAAAGGCTTCAGATTAAAACTCCGTGCGCCTCTTTGCATACCCAGCAATTTGTTTTCTTCGCCCGATATCAGATGTACCGGAATATGCCTGAAATTGATATCATTTTTAAACAGATCGAGGATGCGCCAGCCACTGGCATCCGGCAGTTTGACATCCAGCGTTACAGAAATCGGTTTGAATTTATTCACCATCGTGAACACTTCTGAAAAACCGGTTGCAACAACGGCTTTCAAATTTCTCTCGCGGGCTTTCTCTATAATGATTTTGGCAAACCGGAGATCATCTTCAATGACGAGAACTACCTGATCGTTATCCCCGATTATATTTCTGTCGTCGCCTGTTTCATTTATGATTTCATTGATGACATCCATCTCCCGGGTTTCCGGAAGTTTTACCGTGGGCACCGACTGTATGGCTGAATCATCACTGTCCTGAGTCAGCAATTTGTATTCGCTGATCGTCAGACTGCTTTGTTTTTCCTTCTTAACATGCGTTGGATTATATTCCAATGGCAGAAATAATGTAAACCGGCTTCCCTGATCCACTTCACTTTCCAGTTCTATGGAACCGCCCAGCAGGTCCGCCAGTCCGCGGCTGATGGAAAGTCCGAGACCGGTACCGCCATATTTACGGCTCGTAGATCCTTCCGCCTGTTGAAATGCTTCAAAAATGATATTTTGTTTGTCTCTGGAAATTCCGATGCCGGTATCTTTTATTTCGAACGCCACTACTTTTTTTGCGTTTTCGAGACTATTCGTTTTTTGTTTCCAGTTTTTCTTTGCTTCATAGATGCGGAGCCTGACTTCTCCTTTTTCCGTGAATTTAAAGGCATTTGATAACAGATTTTTTAAAATCTGGTTGAGCCTTTGTATATCGGTTTCAAAACTGTCCGGCAAGGTTTCATCCATTTCGATAACGAAGCGGAGGTTTTTACTTTCTGAAACGTGTTTGAAAGTCGTTTCAACGAATGATGTGATTTCATTCAATTTGACCT
>DASXNJ010000030.1:0-3626 GCA_036495145.1 Puia sp. | reverse complement strand
AAACAAAAATTAAAAAAACAATAAATATCCATGAACTTTTGAGCATGCCAAATCGTTTATTGAAAGGTCCGGCAATACTAGCTCAATGTTCGTGACCAAAGTTTACCATTCAAATAAAAGACTCATCCATTTATAAAATCTGTCTCTTTCGAACGAATTCCTTAATTTAATCTTTTTACCGTATAAAAATGGATGTTATACCCGTGTCGGATTCAGGATTAAAGTTTCCTGCCTTTTTATTCAGGCCGGGCGGAATGAGTGAACGTATACGGCAATTCAACTGGTCACAGTCATCTATTGGTGCCGTTGAACATTGGAAACAGAGTCTGCGATCTGCATTGAGCATATGTCTGAATTCGAATTTCCCCATCGCTATTTATTGGGGTAAGGAGCTTTGCCTGTTGTATAACGACGCCTGGTCACCGATTCCGGGCGACAAACATCCGTGGGCACTTGGACGACCTGCCAAAGAAGTGTGGCCGGAAATATGGGCTGACATTGAACCTCAATTTGCAAAGGCATTTGCGGGAGAGCCGGGTGGTTCAAAAGATGCTCTCCTGCCAATGCAAAGACATGGATATACAGAAGAATGTTATTTTGATTTTACGTTCACGCCGGTATATGGAGAAGACGGAAATGTGGATGGGATTTTTAATGCGGTTATCGAAACAACTTACCGTGTCATCAATGAACGCAGGGCGGAGCTATTACAAAAAGTTTCACGCAAGATCAGTACGGCAGTTTCTGCAGATGAAGTTTTCAGGAGAGTAATCAGATTGCTTAAAAACAATTCAGCCGATCTTCCATTTTGTTTTATATATTCTTTTTCGGATGACATGAAACCGCAGTTGGTGGCAACCACCGATCCGGACATCCGGGTATCGGATCTTCCTGTTGAGGAGTTGATTTTAAGCGGCACTTCCAAACATATCCCTGATATTCTTTCATACATGGATAACATTCCGGTTATCTTCTGGCCGGAATCACCAACTGAAGCCGTGATTGTTCCATTGAGAGCGGGCAAAGGAACAATCACCGGGTTTCTGTTTGCCGGATTGAGTGCCAGAAGACGATTTGACGGGGAGTATCAGATTTTTTCAGAACAGGTTGCGGGTGTTATCAGCGGTGCTCTGAATTCGATAGATTCGATGGAAGAAGAACGGCGGCGTGCGGAAGCTGTTACCCTCTCTGCTAAGAAATTAGAAGAAAGTGAAGCCGCGTTGCGTCTGGCTAATGAGCAACTGGAACTGACCTTCAGAAATGTTCCCGCGGCCATATATCTGTTTGATAAAGAGGGCAAAATTCTTTTTCTCAATACCGAGGCTGCAAGTTTAAACGGTTTGATTCCCGAGAAAATTGGAACACAAAAAATATATTTGAGCGACTATCATCAGGGCGTCACCGATTTATATGAAATCCTCGACGAGGAGGGCGACTCATTATCCATGGAGGATACGCCGACTGCAATAACGCTGAGCACCGGGAAGGCTGCTCAAAAAATCATTCATTTTATTCAGAAGTCAGACCGGATGGATAATTGGATCCTGACAAGCACATCCCCGCTTTTAAATGAAGCCGGCGAATTGATTATGGTTCTGACAACTTCAACGGATATTACATTTCAAAAACTGGCAGAACAAAAAATCAGGGAAAGTGAAGAACATTTCCGCAGTCTGACACAGGCCCTTCCCCAACTCGTTTGGGTTACAGATACCGAAGGCAAACAGGAATTTGTTACAGATCGTTGGAAGGAATATACCGGTCTGGATCCATATGATGACAAAACATGGTCGTTGATTGTTCATCCCGACGATGCCCAGGCACTGGCACTGGTTTGGGGTCGCAGCATGCAGACTGGCAACGCCTACAAGGCTGAAGCCCGCATCAAAGGACGGGATGGAGAATTCCGCTGGTTCCATGTGCATGGCGAAGCTATACGTTCTGACAACGATGAGATCACCAAATGGGTAGGCGCATTTACAGATATTCACGAACAGAAACTGGCAGAAGAATTATTGCGCAATAGTGAAGAACAGCTGGAGTTCCTGGTAAAAAAGCGTACCGAAGAATTGGAGAGGTCAAATGAGGATCTGCAGCAATTTGCCCACGTAGCCAGTCATGACCTGAAAGAGCCCATACGGAAAATAAAAATCTTCAGTAGCCTGCTGCAGGAAGAATTCAGCTCTGAATTCAGCGATAATGCTAAATTATATATGTCCAAAATACAAGGCGCTACCGAGCGAATGATATTGATGATGGAAGGTGTGCTGAGATATGCTGCCCTCGACGGATATCAGCGGGGACTGGAAACAATTGATGTCAATGAAATCATGGGCTCTGTGGAAACAGATCTTGAGATGGTGATACAAAAAAGAAAAGCTGTTTTGCAAAGAGAAGTACTGCCGAAGATCCAGGGTTTTCCGGTTTTAATTTATCAGCTTTTTTATAATCTGATTTCCAATGCACTTAAGTTTTCAAGAATAGATATCACGCCGCAAATCCGGATTTTTTATCAGCCTGTCATCATTGAAAATAAAGAATTCGCGCAATTTCGTATTGTTGACAACGGAATAGGATTCGACCCCAAACATTCAGAAAAAATATTTCACACGTTTGCCAGGTTAAATGCAAAAGAAGACTATGAAGGAACCGGACTGGGTCTGGCTCTGTGCAGAAAAATAGTCAACCGGCACCAGGGAATTTTGAAGGCAATCGGTGAGCCTAACCGGGGTGCTGAATTTATTGTCGAATTACCATTTGCCCACTCTGAATAGAAGGGGTTTGGGTTATTTCACCTGTGCGGATTTCTTTTTTTTTGGCTTTGAAATCCACTGATCGGCATTTTTATCTTTCTCCATTTGGGTAATCGACTTTCCGGACAACACCGATTTGGACTTTTTTGTTATATCTGTTGCTGATGCAAAATCGTCCCGGTGTTTTATGAGTAACCAGGCATTATCTCCGCTGTTATTATTGTTTTTAATATGAACGAGAGCAAATTCTCCCCTTAGTTTTTTCCCGAAAAGACGGAACTTTAGAGAGCCTGTTTTCAACTGGGCTAACAATGATTTTTCTTCTTCTTTCTTTGATTTCAGTGGTTCGAGCGTTTCATAAGTTCCTTCGTCCCAAACAATCACTGTACCCGCTCCATAATTCCCTTCCGGAATGATCCCTTCGAAATCCTTGTAGTCGTACGGGTGGTCTTCCACCATCATTGCCAGTCTTCTGTCATCCGGATTTAGTGACGGACCTTTGGGAATGGCCCAGCTTTTCAATACCCCCTTCATTTCCAGCCGGAAATCATAATGCAGCCGGGTGGCGTCATGTTTCTGAACCACAAAATGAAGTGAATCCTTCGCAGGTTTTCCGCCGGTCGGCTCCGGAGTCTTATTAAAAACCCGCTTCCTGTTGTATTCACTGAGTGCCATTGTCTGAAATATTATTTCAGGTAACTATGCAAATGATGTGCTAGCGGTTCCTGGACATTTTTTATTCCGCACAGTGTTCAAGCAGTCTTTCTGCTTCGATGGTAATCTGATTAAAATCGGCCGGTTTGGTAACCAGTTCAACACCATGCTTCTGGCAGAAATATAAATCAGAAGGGTGGGCGGAAGTGCTGAATACGA
>DASXNJ010000029.1:0-3495 GCA_036495145.1 Puia sp. | reverse complement strand
CCAAGACCTGTGCAGGCATCCCAGCCCGGACCTGCGGTATATCCGCCATTTTTAGCCGTGATATTATTCCCTACTGTTATGTCTTTGAATACCGGCGAAGAAGACGCATATATTTTGGGTTGAATAAATCCTACCTTTCGTTTTAATTTTTGGTTTGCCAAAGCGATCAGTCCGGCAATCAGCGGCGCTACTGCACTGGTACCACCAACTACGGTCCATTGCCCGTCTACCAAAACATTATATCCACTGGCAGAATCGGCATTTGCGGCGACATCAGGAACGCCTCTTCCTTTTTTCTTATTTCCATTTACCGATACAGGTAAGGAAATATTTTTCTGATAATCCGGAACCGGGAAAACATCGCTTATTCCTCCACCGGTGGCCCATCCATCCTGATCATTCCATACAGTTTCGGAATCAGATAATAAACGGGTGCCTCCGCAGGCAATCGCATAGGGGCTGCTTGCTGGAAAATCTACATGAGCCTTGCCGTCGGTTTCCCGATCAGACGAACCATTATCACCGGCAGCTACGGTTATTGTAACACCCAACGAGGCAGCTGACATCAATGTTTCATTGAAATTTTGCATAGCCTGTTCTGTCCACTGCGATTCAGAAGCGCCCCAGCTTATGGAAATAACAGATGGATTATTGATGTTGTCGTGAATGGCTGTACTTATAGCATCGAGAAATCCTTTATCCGTATTGGGAGCAAAATAGACAACGATTTTTGCTCCGGGTGCCACAGCACCGGCTACTTCAATATCCAATGCCACTTCACCGTCCGCACTATCTGCGGTGGAAGGCGCATTCAGGGCTCCATCCACCGATTGTGCTGTTATTGCCGGAAGTGCAATGCCGAGTTTATTGAAATAATTTTGCATATCTGAACTACGATAACCCCCGCCCAACTCAATGAGCGCAATGCATTCGCCTTCGCCGTTGACATCGCGGGGATATTTATAAGATTTGGCCACAGCATCCGGATTATAAGATATAGCTGTCGCCTGCGGATGAACCAGTCCTCCTTCTTTCTTTAGCAAATGAAACATAGGCCTTGCCTGAGGTCGATTATCCAAACCAAAAACACCCGTAATGATATCTTTCAAAATTTCAGGTATATGAATTGCACCTGTCCGGCCACGATAGTAAATGCCATTATCCGAAAAATCAGCCAGGTTCACCTGAAAAGCGTCATTGAATTTTTGAACCGATCCCATTAGAATAACACAACGTCTCGGAACGGAGCTTTGAAGAACTGTCAGATCATGTTGCCTGGCGAAATCTATCACCAGTTCGATATCTTCCGGAGAAGCTCCAAATCGCCGGTCGAATAATTCACGGCTAAGAGGTTTGTTTTTCCCGGCTGTCATCCCCCGTATATAATTCCGGATGGGATTTTTTCTTCTGATTTTGACCAACACTTCAATCACCTGATTAAAGGATGTATTGCCCATATTTGTTCCGGCCGGAAGTTTTCTGAAACTTCCGGCAAGTTCGATACGGGATTCAAATTTAACGGACGGTTTTAAGTACTTGTTTTTTGCTGCAGACATAACAGATTTTTTTGAAGATATTTGCAGGATGAATCATACGTTACGCGTTGCTATACTTGATCTGTACGAAGGACGACCAAACGAAGGTATGCGCTGCATCCAGCAAATCCTTCAGGAATATAGTCAGGCTAAGGGTTTACATGTAGTTACTAAAATTTTCGATGTCCGCATGAAAGAAGAGCTTCCCGATCTTTCATACGATGTTTATTTGTCCAGCGGCGGCCCCGGAAGCCCGTTGGAAACAGAAGGTGTTTCATGGGATAATAAATATATGGACTGGTTGTATAATCTGGTTAAACATAACAAAGTATCCAGTGAAGCCGACAAGAAATACGTGTTCTTTATATGTCATTCCTTCCAACTCGCGTGCCGTTTTTTTAAAACGGGTAAAGTAACGAAAAGAAAATCTACAGCATTTGGTGTTTTCCCGATCCATATGAAATCAGAAGGAAAAAAAGACGCAGTATTCCATGGATTGAAGGATCCATTTTATGCGGTAGACAGCAGAGATTATCAGGTCATAGAAGAAGAAAAAACGGATATTAAAAAAAAGGGAGCTACCATATTGGCCATAGAAAAAGAAAGGCCCCATATTCCTCTGCAAAGAGCCATTATGGCCATTCGCTTTAATGAATTTATGCTGGGTACTCAGTTTCATCCTGAAGCCGATGCTGCCGGCATGAGTATGTATTTACAAAGGGCAGATAAAAAGAAAACTGTCATTGAGGGATACGGGGAAGAAAAATGGAAAAGTATGATCCACCAGCTCAACGACCCGGATAAGATCAGAAAAACATATTCAGAAGTGATTCCGAATTTTTTAAATATAGCGCTTGGGAGAGCGTAACGCATCCTGAAAGGCAAGTCGATCTTAACCGTCAACCGTCAATTAAATGATTCCTCATCTCCGAAAAATATTCAATGATTCTTTCACCGAAGAAAAATACCGGGTTTTTCTGGAAGATCTGAATGCAAAACATCCGGGAGCCATCGAATTCCGGGTAGCGGAAACGCCGGTTTTTGTAGCGGATGATTTCAAAGAAAAAATGATCAACGCCTGCGAATCCATTGTGGACATCATAACAAAAGATGGTTTCAGAGCTGAATCAGAAAAAGCCATTCCGGAAAGCGACCATGTTCCCGGCACAGAAGATAACCCACAGTTCATCGCATTTGATTTTGGGGTTTGCATAAATGAAAAAAATGAACTTGAACCCCAGTTGATCGAAATGCAGGGATTTCCAACTTTGTATGGATTTCAGGTTTATTATCCGGAAATGATACAGAAGCATTTTCCCGTTACAAAAAATCTTACGCAGTATCTCGGCGGGTTTGACCGGCCCTCTTATCTGAAGACCCTGAAAAAAATCTTATTGGGGAATGATGAAGCGGAACATACCATTTTACTGGAGATCAGGCCCTGGGAACAGAAAACCAGGATTGATTTTTTTTGTACGCAGGATTATTTTGGCATCCAGCCTGTTTGTATCACTGAATTAATGGAGGAAGGAAATCAGTTATTTTATTTTCATAAAGAGAAAAAAAAGAAAGTACGGGTAAAACGCATTTACAATCGCATCATTTTTGATGATCTTCATGCGCAGAAAGATTCGCTCGGAAAACATATTGATTTGCAAAAGGCTTGGGATGTGAAATGGATACCGCATCCGAATTGGTTTTACAGGATCTCGAAATATACACTTCCTTTTATCCGCCATCCATTTATACCGGAGACCCGGTTTTTGGATAAAGTAAAATCTCTTCCGGAAGATTTGGAAAACTATGTTTTGAAACCGCTGTTTTCATTCGCCGGGCAGGGAGTCATCATCGATATTAAACCAGAAGATATAAGGTCTGTATCTGATCCTGCAAATTGGATACTGCAACGAAAAGTAAATTATGCACCCGTGATCCAGACACCGGATGATCCGGCTAAAGC
>DASXNJ010000028.1:0-13045 GCA_036495145.1 Puia sp. | reverse complement strand
AGAACAACGTATTCCAAACATGAAGGGAATTATGGGTGCTCGCAGTAAACCATTGAAAGTGATGGAACCAATTGCAGTCGAATCGCTTACTGAAATCGTATCGTTTGAATTACCGTCAGCAAAAAAAGGAGTCAGGCTGGTACCGGCTGAAAACGCTGAGGAATTAATAAGATTGTTACACGAAGAAGCAAAGGTCTTTTGATGAGTTGAAGAATTGAAAACAGGCTGATCAATTATTCAGATTTCAATTTCGATATCAAAAATTCTTTTCAATTATTCAAATATTAATGACATGAGTGTTCTCGTTTTCATTGATCATGCTGAAGGACAAATAAAAAAGACATCTCTTGAAGCTTTAAGTTACGGGGCAGCACTTGCGAAACAAATGAATGTTCCGGCTGAGGCTGTTTTACTGGGCACCGTTCATGAGGACCTGTCATCTCTTGGAAAATATGGCATACAAAAAATTCATCAGTTAAATCAGGGTTCGCTGAACCAGCTGGATGTGGAACAATATATCCAGATTATTTCCACTATCGCAGAATCTTCCGGCAGTACGGTCGTTATTCTTTCACACACGAATACGGGGAGGGCTGTTGCGCCGGGTCTTTCCACCCGTCTAAAGGCCGGATTGGTAACCGGAGCTACAGAATTGCCGGCAACTGCGAATGGATTCAGCGTAAAAAAGAATGTTTTTTCAGGAAAGGCATTTTGTACGGTCGCAATAAAAACACCAGTCAAAATTATTTCTCTCAATCCAAACGTTTTTCCGGTAATAACAGGAACAGGCACCGCAGAGATCGTTCAGGAGAATATTACACTCAAACCTTCGAATGTTATTATTAAATCGGTGTCCAGGGCTTCTGGAGAAATTCCATTGACAGAGGCTGAAATTGTAGTGAGTGGAGGAAGAGGGATGAAAGGTCCTGAGAATTGGGGCCCGATTGAGGAACTGGCAAAGCTGCTTCACGCGGCTACAGCTTGCAGCAGGCCGGTAGCGGATGCAGGCTGGAGACCACATCATGAACATGTCGGGCAAACAGGAATTGCCATCGCTCCAAACCTTTATATTGCAGTTGGTATTTCAGGGGCCATCCAGCATCTGGCTGGTGTTAATCGTAGCAAGGTGATTGTTGTTATTAATAAGGACCCGGAAGCACCTTTTTTTAAATCTGCGGATTACGGGATTGTCGGAGATGCATTTGAAGTTTTACCTAAACTGATTCAGGCGGTAAAAAAACTCAAAGGCCTGGCATAGTTCTCTTCAGTTATCCCTGATACGGGATTAAGGCAGGGAGGATTATCTGATTTTAAAGGGATTAGTTTTTTATATTTGCCCTTTTAACGAAAAACTGAATGATTGCCCGAGGGGCAGATCCGTTTTATGAAGAAGATCGAATTGGAAATCGTGGCTTTGTCTCACAGCATTACTCAAACGCACTCGTATGCTGTAGTCCTGGGTGAAATCAATGGTCTCCGGCGTCTGCCCATTGTCATCGGAGGATTTGAAGCGCAGGCTATCGCCGTTGCTTTGGAAAAAATGCATCCCAGCCGCCCGCTGACCCACGATCTGATGAAGAATTTCATGACTGCTTTTTCCATCGATTTACAGGAAATTGTTATATCAGACCTTCAGGAAGGTATTTTCTACTCCAAACTGATCTGCATAAGCGAACATGATACTGTTGAAATTGATTCCAGGACCTCGGATGCACTTGCCCTGGCTGTTCGATTTGGTTGTCCCATTTATACTTACGAGAATATCATAGAAAGCGCCGGAATTTTGATGGAAGACAGTGCAGGCAAGAAAAAACAACCCAAGGAAACTGTCACAACAGAAGGAGGTGCCAAGGAAGACCTGGGTGGATTATCTCTTGAAGATCTAAATAGCCTGCTTTCAGAAGTGCTTGAGCAGGAGGATTATATCCGAGCCATCAAAATTCGCGATGAAATCAACCGGCGAAGAAAAGGCAGGACCGGATGATCGTTTTTCCGCACGCAAAAATTAATCTGGGACTTTCCATTATTTCAAAAAGACCCGACGGTTTTCACAACCTGGAGACAATTTTTTATCCAATTCCAATGAGGGATGCTCTGGAGATTGTACTATCCGATAAGAATATGTTCAACCAGACGGGAATCAAGATTCCCGGTAATGAAAGTGATAATCTGGTTTTAAGGGCTTATCATATGCTGGAAAAGCAATATCCATTTATAAAGCCCCTGAAAATTCACCTGCATAAAGCAATTCCTCTGGGAGCCGGCCTGGGCGGCGGATCATCGGACGCGGCAGAAATCCTTCAATTAATTGACCGGTTCTTTACTCTGAATATTTCTCCGGGCAAATTGTCAGGATTTGCATCTGATTTAGGAAGTGACTGCCCTTTTTTTATGCAATCCAAACCCTGTTTCGCGACAGGGAAAGGGGAAATATTGGAACCGCTGCAATTGAATCTTTCAGAATATTCAATGCTTCTGGTTCATCCCGAAATCCGGATTAACACTGTCTGGGCTTTTTCTAAAATACGACCTTCTCTCCCAAAATATAGTCTGAAAAAAATGATTTCAAAACCCGTTAATGACTGGGTTCACATGATTTCAAATGATTTTGAAGTACCCGTTTTTGAAGCGTATCCCCAACTTCAGGTGATAAAACGACAGCTATACAATGCCGGCGCAATCTATGCATCCATGACAGGCAGTGGGTCCACCATTTACGCATTATTTAATAAATCCTGTCTGCCGGATATAACATTCGAAAATGCGACCCAAACTGCGATTCCTAAGTTAAAATAAAGAGCAAAAGTGAAAAAGCCTTGCACTTATCGCCGTCATTTTCAGCTTTTTTGTATATTGCGTTTTATTACAAGTCTTACTACCATATCAGTCCTTTCCGGCAACCTCGATTTACTCAATCATCGAAGAAGCTAAGTTTTACGTCAGCTGTATTTCCCCTTTCTGATTCTTCTTTTATATTTTTCTAATTTTTACTTCTTATGCAAATGACTACAGTAGATTCTCATACCACCGTTTCTTATCTGGAACTTGAAAATCAATTTGGCGCACACAACTATCATCCCCTGCCGGTTGTGCTTTCCCGTGGTCAGGGTGTTTATGTTTGGGATGTGGATGGTAAAAAATATTATGATTTTCTGAGCGGATATTCAGCCCTGAATCAGGGTCATTGTCATCCGAAAATCATTGCCAGCCTGGTTCAGCAGGCACAAAAACTCACGCTTACATCGCGGGCTTTTCACAACGATCAGTTTGCCGAATACGCCCGTTTTATCACGGAATATTTTGGATACGATAAGGTGCTTCCCATGAATACCGGTGTGGAAGCTGTAGAAACAGCCATTAAACTTGCGAGAAAATGGGGATACGAAAGAAAGGGAATTGCTGAAAACAAAGCCCGCATAATTGTTTTTGAAAATAATTTTCACGGACGCACAAGCACTGTTATTTCGTTTAGCAGTGATCCCAGTTCTTATAACGGATTCGGCCCCTTTATGCCTGGATTCGATTTGATCCCATATAATGACCTGGACGCTCTGGCAAAGGCTTTGCAGAATAAGGATGTTGCCGCCATCCTTATGGAACCTATCCAGGGTGAAGCGGGTGTTGTGGTTCCGGATGAAGGTTACCTCGGCAAGGCTTACGAATATTGTAAACAGGAGAATGTTTTATTTATCGGAGATGAAATTCAAACCGGATTGGGAAGGACGGGAAAAATGCTGGCCTGTGATCATGAAAAAGTAAGGCCTGATATTCTGATTCTCGGAAAAGCCCTGAGTGGCGGTGTAATCCCCGTTTCGGCAGTGCTGGCAGATGATGAAATCATGCTTACAATCAGACCCGGGGAACATGGATCAACTTACGGAGGTAATCCTTTGGCTTCTGCGGTAGCAGTTACTGCCCTGACAGTTTTGAAGGAAGAAAACATGACGGAAAACGCCGCAAGGATGGGGAATTATTTCAGAAAAGGTCTGGAATCCATACATTCTCCATTTATCGAAACCATCAGGGGAAAGGGACTTTTGAATGCGGTGGTGATTCATCAAACACATCCCGATGCTGCCTGGGATTTATGTATGGAATTGAAAGAAAACGGTTTGCTGGCCAAACCCACCCATGGAAATAAGATAAGATTTGCGCCTCCATTAATGATTAATCAGGCACAGATGGATGAATGTCTGGAAATTATTGAAGACAGCCTGGCTACCTTAAAATGAGAGCATAAATTATTTAACTTACTATAAATATTATGGTGAATCCGGAAAACATAGACCTGCCCGTAGTCAGCAAAGCACAAGTGCATCGGGAAGAACATATGATCAGCGCCGAAACACTTCGTGATATTGTCATCGGCATGTCAGACGGACTCACAGTTCCTTTTGCACTGGCTGCCGGATTAAGTGGTGCTGTTTCAAGTACTAACCTCATCATTATTGCGGGGCTGGCTGAAATAGCTGCAGGCTCAATTGCGATGGGATTGGGCGGATACCTGGCGGGTAAAACAGAAGTAGATCATTATAATTCTGAGATGAAAAGGGAATACGAAGAAGTCGAAACCGTACCTGAAATTGAGAAACAGGAGCTCAAAACTTTTTTTTCTTCATTGGGACTTAGTAATGAAATTCAAAATCAGGCCGTTGAAGAAGTAAGCAAGGACAAAGAGAAATGGGTGGAACTAATGATGAAATATGAACTCGGTCTTGAAAAGCCCAATCCTAAACGGGCCACCCAAAGTGCTTTCAATATCGGGTTGTCATATATTGTAGGCGGTTTGATTCCTTTGAGCCCTTATTTTTTTGCTTCCAATGGTATTGAAGGGCTCAAATTTTCTTCTGTCATAACACTGGTTTGTTTATTCATATTCGGTTATTTCAAAAGTAAATTTACCGGTGTCAATAAGATTGGAGGTGCATTTCGTGTCATGATGATTGGCGCTATCGCCGCCGGCTGTGCTTTTGCAATCGCGAGGTTAATACAAGGACACTATTAGGCATGGGGCCTAGGGCGTAAGGCATAAGGCCCATTTGCTTGTCATGTCATTAGAAATCCCACAACAGGCAAGAAAATAATTTATCGTTCTGCTTTTATGGGGGCTTTGGAAAGTAAACTGCAGACAAGGATGATCAGAGAAAAAACGAGAATTCCATAAAGTCCGATTTTTATCTGTGGACAAATGCCAAGGTAACAGGCAGCAAAAAGAATATAGGTTTTCAAAGCATATGAAAAAATCAACACGGCCGTAAACTGGTTTGCTCTTTTAGCCCATAGTACCGGAATAAGGAAAAAGGCGATTGATACGATTGAAAGAAAAATAAAGACTTTTCCGGGTTTGCCGTAATTATTTCCCTTTGAATAAAATCCAGTGAAATTTTGTTGCAGATCGGGGTAATAGGCCCATGGAATAAAACAGCTGATGATCAGAAGCAAGGCAGCGGCGATGCCGAAATAAGTTGCTGATTTCAATTTTTTGGGGTTTTATATTTTCACATTCACTTTCCCTTCGAATGATTTTTCAGCAGGACCACAGAGCCAGATATTACTGTATTTATTGTCATAGCTCCGATCGAATTTAACAACCAGCTTGCCTCCTTTTGTGTCGACGGTCACATCATTATAACCGCAATCATTATGATGACAAACCAGTGCGCTCGCCGTTACTCCCGTGCCACATGAATAGGTTTCGTCCTCTACCCCCCTTTCATAGGTTCTTACGATGATCTCATCATCTCCCTTGTTCTGTACGAAATTTACATTTATACCGTCCTTCTGGAATGGCTCACTATATCTGATCGCGGTTCCTTCTTTAACAACATCGAAATCCATCACATCTTCCACAAATGTTATATAGTGCGGTGAGCCGGTGTCTACAATGAAGTGTCCATTTTCTTCTTTGTAACCCTGAACATCCCTCATTTTCAGGTTGATAATATTTGACCCGGTGTCAATTTCAGCTTCATGCTCCCCGTCACTTGCTAAAAAATGATATGATTCTCTATGAATACCAAGATCATATGCAAAACGAACAATACAACGTCCACCATTTCCACACATGGATCCCGGCTTACCATCAGAATTATAATATTTCATTTCGAAATCATAACCTTCTTTATGGTTAAGCATCATTAGTCCATCGGCACCGATACTGAAACGCCGGTCGCAGATCCGCTCTATTTCTTCCCGTGATAAATTGGAAAACACATTGCTTCGATTGTCAACCAGTATAAAATCGTTACCGGTTCCCTGGTATTTAAAAAATGGAATATTCATTGGGTGCAAAGATAAATTTATTGAGGTATGGAACGCATAGTTTGAATCGATTTCTCGATCAGCCGCTCTACCGCTAACAAACCGTTAGCCGAAAAGGTTTTACTCATGCGGTTGGCAACAATTACGTTCAGACTGAGACATTGATGCCCCAGCATTGCACCTAACCCATAAATGGCAGAAGTTTCCATTTCAAAATTGGTGATCCGGTAGGGTCCAAAATTAAAACTGGTCAGTCGCTCGATGAGGTCCGGATGTTTTAAACCGAGTCTCAGTATCCTCCCCTGTGGACCGTAAAAACCAGGGCAGGTTATCGTAATTCCGGTATGATATCCGTTTGTAAAATGTTTTAATAAAAAACCTGATGCAGACGCGATGGCTGGTTGAGCAAACTGCTGGTGTAACTGGGTATGCGTTGTAAAAGCCTGAAGAATTTCCAACTCTGCTCCCCTGGGTTCCAGGCGGTAAAAATTCAGAAGGTTATCGATCCCCAACCCATGAGTGGAAGCAACAAATGAATCCACCGGAATTTCTTTCTGCAGGGATCCAGAAGTGCCTAAACGTATTATTTGTAACTGGGTAAGATTTGGTTTGATGGTTCTCGTGGTAAAATCGATATTAACCAACGCATCCAGTTCGTTCATCACAATATCTATATTATCCGTTCCAATGCCGGTTGAAATAACGGAATACCGGTCCGAACCGATGACGCCTGTATGAGATACAAATTCCCGATGTTGCTGTTTAATTTCAATACGGTCGAAGTATTTGCTCACAACGGGCACCCGGCCAGGATCGCCGACCAGAAATATTTTATGAGATAGTTCATCCGGTCGCAGATCAAGATGATATATTGCGCCCCTGGAATTGATGATAAGTTCACTTTCTTCTATGCGTTGCATTTCTGTTGATCCGTTAGGCAAATTAGTCCGAATATACTACTTTTGCCCATCTCAAAAGGTTCCGTGGCCGAGCGGTTAGGCAGAGCTCTGCAAAAGCTTCTACAGCAGTTCGAATCTGCTCGGAACCTCTGATTTCTTCCCCCGTTAATAAATTTCATCAGATACAACCCTTCTGCAAGAAGGGTTGTATCTGATGTCACCATTCAGTCAGACCGTCAAAAATCAGTTGTTATTTATTTAAAGGATAATCTACCGTCGTTTTACTGACTGCACTGGCAGGTTCTGTTTTTGTAATCGTCTATGTGCAGGTATTCTCACGATAGGTCAGTCAGATTCTTTATCTATTCTTGCAATAATCCTTTCCATTAATTGAATGCACGCATCATAACGTTCCATTACCTGACCTGGATTCGCTAACATGCGGGATAAATTAAAAGCCTCATCTGTCTTGATCACTTCAATCATATTATCTGTCGAATCAGTAAGGCGTTTTGAATTTTTTATTAAGAGATCGAAAAAAAATGTTTTAATCCTGATATAGGCGTCCGTGCTGTGAAGTAAAGCCGGAATATTCTCTTCATACAGATCCATAATATCGTTTTGAAGCGAATCGTTTTCAATGGTTCCATTGTAATTTCAATCAGAAATTCTGAGATTTTGTGCCAGATGCTGAATTCCTTGTTAAACCAGGTTTTATAAATTTTCCGATTGTGTTTTGATATCTCATCCTCTGCCATAATCGTAATATTAAACTGTATTTATTTTCATGTTCACTATTTTTCCAGCTTTAAAAACGTCTCTCCATTTTTAGAAAATCGAAATCTGAAAATAATTAAATTATCTTCATGTATATGTTTAATATCAGGGTTTATGGAATTCTGCAGGATAAAAACAAATCTGTATTGGTATCTGATGAATTCATCCGGGGGAATCAGTACACAAAATTTCCGGGAGGCGGTCTGGAATTCGGGGAAGGAACGAGGGATTGTTTAAAGCGTGAATTTTTAGAAGAAATGCAGTTAAATGTCCGCGTGACCAATCATATTTATACCACTGATTTTTTTCAGATGAGCGCTTTTAATCCGGAACATCAGATCATTTCAATTTATTACCAGGTTGAAGCACTGGAAGGAATCCGTGTACCACTTCGTATCAGATTATTTGATTTTGACGAGGCTCAGATGGAAGTTTATAAGAAAACCGGAGAGACAGAAACTTTTCGGTTTATCCCCTGGGAATTATTTTCGGCTGATTCTGTAAGTCTTCCGATAGACAAAGTAGTGGCAGAGATGTTGAAAACTAGCTGATCACAGGCTGACCTGCTTTGATGACACCCATTATGAAAGTGCTCTGCACCTGTGCGATATTTTCTACCTGACCAAGTTTGTTCACATGAAAATTATAATAATCATCCATATTTTCAACGACTATTTTTAGCATAAAATCGAATGCGCCGGAAATAATATAAAACTCAGTCACTTCAGTCATTTCCGAAAGTGTCTTAATGAATTTACCCCCTGATTTCTTATTATGTTCTTTCAATGAAATATAACAGATAGCCATCAACCCCTTGTTGATTCTGGAATGGTCAAGTAAAGTAGCATACTGCAGTATGACACCTTCTTCTTCCATGCGCTTAATTCGCTCATGCACGGGTGTTGTGCTCAGATGAACGTTAGCCGCAATTTCCCGGACCGTCGCTTTTGCATTGGATTGTATATATCGGAGAATCGCTTTGTCTTTTTCATCCAACGGTAAAACAGACGCAGCAGATTGTTCTTTTAGGGCTTCTTTTTGCATTGTAAATAGCTTATATGTTCTTTAAAACGATCAAAAATATGGTGTTTATGCCAAATATACAGATAATTACCATCTTCTTGTTCTACAAACCTACCTTTGAATCATAAAATCTATTTACATGGCTACACAAACAAAAAATATTGATCTGACCCTTCCGTTCAAAGTGAAGGATATGAGTCTGGCCGCCTGGGGCCGTAAAGAAATCCGTTTGGCAGAAGCTGAAATGCCAGGGCTGATGGCTCTGCGTGCCGAGTACGGAAAACTGAAACCCCTCAAAGGTGCGCGCATCGCGGGATGTCTCCATATGACAATTCAGACAGCCGTATTAATCGAAACACTTATAGAACTGGGTGCTGAAGTTCGTTGGAGTTCGTGCAACATATTCTCAACTCAGGATCATGCGGCAGCAGCCATCGCCGCAGCCGGAATTGGAGTATTTGCATGGAAAGGGCAAAGCCTGGAAGAAGCTGACTGGTGTATCGAACAGACTTTATTTTTCGGCAGCACAGATCGTCCGTTAAATATGATCCTGGATGATGGTGGTGATCTTACCAATATTGTTCTTGATAAATATACTGAGCTGGTGCAACACGTAAAAGGTATCTCAGAAGAAACGACAACAGGCGTTCATCGTCTCTACGAAAGAGTTGCGAAGGGTACTTTACCCATGCCTGCTATCAACGTAAATGATTCGGTTACCAAATCTAAATTTGACAATAAATACGGATGCAAAGAAAGCCTCGTCGATGCCATTCGTCGTGCAACCGATGTCATGATGGCCGGCAAGGTTGCCGTGGTAGGTGGTTATGGTGATGTCGGCAAGGGTTCTGCCCAGTCCCTGCAGGGTGCGGGCTGCCGTGTGATTGTTACTGAGATTGACCCGATTTGCGCACTTCAGGCAGCGATGGACGGATTCGAAGTAAAGCGAATGACCGACGCCGTGAAAGAAGCGGATATTGTCGTTACTGCTTCCGGTTGCCGGGATCTGATCACCGAAAAACATTTCCGCGCGTTGAAAGACAAGGCGATTGTTTGTAATATCGGTCACTTCGATATCGAAATAGATATGGCATGGCTGAACGACCAATACGGTCATACAAAAGATACTATCAAACCGCAGGTGGATATATATAATATTGATGGTAAAGATGTAATCATCTTAGCAGAGGGTCGTCTGGTAAACCTGGGCTGTGCAACGGGTCATCCAAGTTTCGTAATGAGCAATTCGTTCACCAATCAGGTATTGGCCCAGATCGAACTCTGGCAGCATCATAAAAACTATGACAATAAAGTATTCGTTCTTCCAAAACATCTGGACGAAAAGGTTGCCCGTCTTCATCTTGCAAAAATTGGTGTAACGCTGGATGAATTGACCGAAACACAAAGTGAATACCTGGGTATTCCGGTGAAGGGTCCTTTTAAAGCAGATCATTACCGTTATTAAGTTGAAGGCCTAAAGCCGAAAGCCGAAAGCCCAAAACAAATCACTCATAAAAAAACCCTCTCAAGTATCTGAGAGGGTTTTTTATTTAGAGGGTGAATCTAAAAAAAGCTTTAGGCCTTAGGCTTTGAGCTTAACTAATATCCCCAACTTTTCATGATCGCAAAATCTTTCTTTGAAGATTCCAGTGGTGTAAGCCCTCCCTGATAGGATTCCTGCTCAATAATAAACCATTTGGTACCACCGCTTGTTCTTCCAATATCACACACTTCTTTCGTACCGACGATTCCTTCGCCTAATATAGTACTGACATATTTTTCCTTACCTTCTTTCGCCAGGATCTCGTCTTTTACATGCATCAATTCAAAACGTCCAGGATATTTTTTAGCCACATCGATGGCTTTGAATCCGCCATTGTAGAGATTACCCATGTCCAGTTGTTGTGCAACCAACGCCGGATCGGTATTGGTGAGAATCAGGTCATATAATAATTCGCCGTCTATTTTAGTTGTAAACTCGAAATCATGGTTGTGATAGCCGAATTTCATTCCGGATTTTTTGCAAAGTTCTCCTGATTTATTAAAAACATTCATATATGCCTTAAAGTCTTTCATGTTTTTGCGCAGGCTATCATCCAGCCATGGCGACACCAGATATTTTTGACCTGCAGTTGCAGCATCTTCTACTGTATATTTCCACTTGTCTGCAAAGTCGTTTTTTGAAAAATCATAATCATCTGGCAACATTTGTACATGGCCGCTGGGCATTTCCATACCATACCCACTTAGCAATGATTTAAATTCTGTCGGCTTGTAGCCATAAAATTTACGATCCTTGTAATTAGCATGTTCGACATATTTATAACCCATGCCGGCCAGCTGTTTTAGTGTGCCTGACGGATCCTTTTTCATTTCCTCCCGAACGGTATACAATTGTATGGCGACATAAGCACCAGGATAGTTTGCGGCCATTAATTTATTCGACCCAATGGCCAGGGCGGCGGCAGAGAGTCCACTTGTCTTCAAAAAATTCCTGCGGGATGTATTCATGGCAATCGTTTTTTATTATTAATAAATATACAAACAATAATAAATCAACAATCAAAATAACTGTATTGTATGAAAGCTTATATGAAAAATTATCCAATGGCAGTTACTGGACTTCTGATCATTCCTGAGCCTTGAGTTTTGGGTCCTCTGCTTTGAATGTAAAATTCTTTTGGGTAAGATAACTGAATGAAACAACTATCGCGGTGGTAATAATTTTGGATACAGTGGGATATAAATGAAAGCGTTCAACAAAAAGACGGATGAAGAAATAATTCAGGATAACACAAATTAACACAAGAAGGAAATAACGGAAAAGTTGAACACGCCCTTGAAGGTTGGAGCCTGGAAATACAATATGACGCATCAGCATAAAACCGGTCGGGAAGCTGATTAAAAAGGATATGATAAACGCAGCGATATGCGGTTTAAATGAGATAAAGCCAAGATGAAGTACTTCTTTATTTAAAATAAAATTGTAAGCCAGAAAAAAAACGAAGATGTCAAGAATCGTATTAAAACCCCCACAGGCTGCGTAACGAAATGTTTGCAAGGGAATGAACTTTCGGAAAGGGGGATAAAAAAAATCTATAAAAGAAATAATCACCTTTTTTGGCATAATCCTCAGATTCCGCGCGCAAAGTTAATATAACGCAGATAGACTCTAAACAACAAATGTTACTTTTGCGTCCAATTTAACTTAAAATGGAGCTTGTACCCGGCATTAAAGAGGCTGTGCAGACGGTTTTGGCCGAAAAATATAATCATCAGACCGATATTGATGATATCCTCGTCAACGAAACAAAACCTGAATTCTCAGGCGATTATACCGTTGTTCTGTTTTCCTTTGCCAAAATTCTGAAAACCAGTCCCGATAAACTGGGACATGAATTGGGCAAGGCCCTCCTTGTTGCGCGGCCCGAATGGTTCGCCGGCTATAATGTTATAAAAGGTTTTCTAAACCTGGTATTAGCAGACATCGTTCTGACGGATTTCCTGCTCGCCCAATACAATCAGCCATCTTTTGGAAAATTGCCGTCTAACGGGAAAAGAGTAATGATAGAATATTCATCTCCAAATACCAATAAGCCCCTACACCTGGGTCATCTCAGGAATAATTTTTTGGGTTGGTCTGTCGCAGCCATATATAGGGCTTGTGGTTACGATGTCGTAAAAACCTGCATCGCAAATGACCGGGGAATTCATATTTGTAAAAGTATGGTAGCCTGGACGCTCTTTGGTAACGGCGCCACTCCGGAATCCACAGGCATCAAAGGAGATCATTTTGTGGGAGACTATTATGTACTGTTCGGGGTTGAATTGAAAAAACAGGTAGAAGCCGGTGTTGCGGCCGGGCTCTCCAGGGAGGTTGCTGAGAAAGAAGCCCCGCTGATGAAATTGGCTCAACAGATGCTGATCGATTGGGAATCCGGTGTAGCGGAAGTAATAGAGCTCTGGAAAAAAATGAACGGATGGGTATATTCGGGCTTCGACATAACATACCGGCGGATCGGAAGTGATTTTGATAAAGTTTATTATGAAAGTCAGACATACTTGTTGGGGAAGGATTTTGTGGA
>DASXNJ010000027.1:0-5787 GCA_036495145.1 Puia sp. | reverse complement strand
CCAAAAGTCAATTCAACATGCCTGACAAAAGAAAAGCTCTTTCGCCTATTACCGTACTGATGATCATCACTATTATGGCAGCATTTGCTTCCTGGCTCATACCGGCGGGCAGATATGATAAGCTGAGTAATAAAGAGAATGATCATTTTGTTCTGACCACCGAAAAGGGAAGTCTGGATCTTCCCTTCTCCGAGAGAACGCTGGACAGCCTTCACATTCTGATTGGTCTGGAAAAATTCAGGACCGGCAGTATTCAAAAACCCGTTTCAGTTCCCGGATCCTATCACCGGGTTGCTCAAAACCGGGAAGGTCCGTTGGGTGTTTTACAGGCACCTATTAAGGGCATGTATGAAGCCGTTGATATTTTTCTCTTTATCGTACTCCTCGGTTCGTTTATTTATATTTTTCAGGAATCAGGCGCATTGGTTTCCGGTCTCAGCTTTCTTTCCCATCGCATGAAAGGAAAGGAGAGCTGGCTGATTATCATATTAACTTTTCTGTTTTCTATTGGCGGATCCACCTATGGTATGCAGGAAGAAGCGTTGATTTTTTACCCCGTTATAACGCCTATCTTTCTGGCCGCCGGTTATGATTTAATCATTCCGGCAGCCGTCATTTATGGTGGCACACAACTCGGATATTTGTCATCTGTTACGAATCCTTTTTCAGTCATCCTGGCTTCCAATGCGGCAGGCGTAAACTGGGTGGATGGTTTATCGGGCCGAATCCTGATGTTTATTATTTCGACCTCCTTTTTTTCATGGTATATCGTTCGTTATTCAAAAAAGATAAAAAAAAATCCATCGGCCTCTTTTGTTTACCGCCAGGAAACAGTTGAAACCGCTACACCCGTTCATATCTCATCCGGTATATCCCTGACAAAAGAATTGCCGATCAGGACAAAAATATTACTGTTCTTGTTTCTTTGCAGTTTCTTAATCATGATGACCGGCGTGATTCTGTGGGACTGGTGGTTTCTTGAGATGTCGACGTTGATTCTGACGTCCACCATCATTTTCGGCATTGTTATCAGAATGAATGAAAAAACTTTCATTGAAAAATTTATTCAGGGTGCTGAAAGTATGCTTGGTGTTGCGCTGATCGTTGGAGCGGCCCGGGGTATAACAATCATTCTGAATGAAGGAAATATCAGTGATTCCATTTTGTATTACGCTGCCAATGCCGTGGGCCATCTGCAGCCGGTATTATTTATACTGCTTGTTTTGTGTCTCTACCTCCTGCTATCCATTTTCATTTCGTCCAGTTCAGCCATGGCGGTTTTAACGATGCCCATATTGGGCGGACTGGCTGTTATCATCGGAATTCCGGGTCGTGAAATGGTGAATACCTATCTGTACGGCATGGGCATCATGGGCTTTCTTGCTCCAACCGGTATCCTGCTGCCTTCTTTGGCGCTGACTAATGTCAGTTATAAAGCGTGGTGGCGGTTTATTCGTCCATTCCTGGTTTTCCTTCTGATCCTATGTACTTTATTTCTAATCACCGGTTTGAAATGATAAGAAAATCCAAAAGAATCAGCATGTATCCGTGTCGTTGAACGCTGCCGTTTCAAATTTGGTCAGGAGCCTTCACGCAGAATGAGTTAACAGTAAATTGATGTCACATTAACATTGGGGTTATATACGGATTCTATTTTTGACAAACCCAATAAAATGAAATTCGTAATCCTGTACGCCCTGCTTCTGGCTTCAGCATTTGCCAAAGGCCAGTCAGACTCTTCCACGCAAAATATTTTCATCATCACTACAGACGGATTCCGATGGCAGGAAGTATTCACCGGCGCCGATTCGGAACTGATCAATGATCAGCGGTTTGTTGCGGACCCCGATCTGATCAAACAGATGTACTGGGATCCAACAGCTGAAGGAAGGAGACAAAAATTGATGCCGTTTTTCTGGCATACCATTGCAACCCAGGGTCAGATTTATGGAAACAGGGAATTTCAGAATAATATGGACGTCAGGAATATTTACAAGATTTCTTACCCGGGTTATAATGAAATGCTTACGGGCCACGCGGATCCTGTATTCATTCCGAATATTCCCATCAGGAACCGAAACATCAACATACTCGAATACCTGAATTCAAAAAAAGATTATCAGGGTAAAGTTGCAGCCTTCAGTTCATGGAATATTTTCTCCGCCATCCTAAATAAAAAAAGAAATAAACTTCCCTGTAATTGCGGTTATGAAAAATTACAGGACGACAGCACATTAAACCGTGACATAACAAATCTATCGCAAGAACAGGTAAGCAATAAAAAGCATACCCGTTATGACCTGCTGACATTCCTGAGCGCCCGCGATTATATCGAGCATTATAAACCGCGGGTTGTTCTCATCGGCTTTGGCGAGACAGATGAGTTTGCCCATGGCAGGCAGTATGATATGTATCTACAACAGGCCGCCAATGTAGACAAAATGATTGCTGAGCTGTGGTACTATGTTCAAACCGATCCTTATTATAAAAACAAAACAACTTTTATAATTACTACGGATCATGGAAGAGGCAACCAAACGTCCACCTGGTACAAACATGGCATTCTTACAAGGGGTTCCGGTGAAACATGGTTCGCAGTGATGGGTCCCGGTATTTCTCCCAACGGGGAAATCAAAACGCCTCTTCAGATTTATCAAAAACAAATGGCTTCCACGATTTCGCGGATACTGGGTGAAGACTTCGAATATTCGAAAAATGATTCCGGACCCATTCAGATCATCAATAATTCGGTTTATCATCCTGCTCCTTCCCATGCAGGTATTTATTAAAGTTCAGGTCGCCTCTATTCTGGGCTCAGCGGTCGATTATGCCGCAACGATTCTGTTAACCGAAATTTTTCATTGCCCATACCTGATATCAAATTTTATGGGCAATTTACTCGGAGGCACGGCACAATTTAATTTGTGCAGGCATTGGGTTTTCAGAGATGTAAAAGAGAGAATGCCGGTGCAGGCAGCCAGGTTTGTTCTTGCATTTGCCGGAAGCCTGATCCTGTCGGCAGCTGGTGTGTACTTATTGACCCGTTTTATCGGATTAAATTATATCATTTCGAAAACGATCACTTCCATCAGCCTGGGCGTCAGTTATAATTACTGGATACAAAAAAAATATGTCTTCGCCTGATCCGGTCATGACATTACGGAATATTACCTATCAATGATTCTCCGATATCATGCATTGTGACGAGCCCGTACAACTCTCCTTTGTCATTCACGACAATGCCGAAATTCTGATTTTTTTCCTTAAATTTTTTCAGGAGCTCCGATGCTTTTTGATTTTTCTTCAACGTGCAGGCGGCACGGGTTTGCTCCCGGATATTTTTTCCACCGTCTCTGAAATAATCCCTTGCACAGATATAACCCACCAAAACATTCTGTCCCTGAACCACCGGAAAATAGTTATGGGGACTTTGCCTCATGATTTGATCTGTCTGGTCCGCAGCCCCTTCCAATGGGATAGCAACTACTTCCTTCAGTGGCGTCATAATAGATTCAACCACCTGTTCGTAAAAATCGAAAATATTTTCATGCAGTTTGAGCTCTTCTTTTTCGAGTGTTCCCTGACGGTATGCCTGACTCAGCAGGCTCTTGAGATCTTCATCAGTCAGTTTTTGGTTTTCGGGTTTATTTGCATGGATGATTCTTAATAAAAACCGGGTACTGACTGTAAGTATCTGCACGAAGGGATAGGAAATAAAGGTAAAAAACCGGAAGGAGGGGACGATTTGTAATGCAATTTTTTGTGGCGAACGAATGGCCAAAGATTTTGGAAGCAATTCACCGATAACGATCGTGATGTAAGTAATCAAACCAACGCCAATCGCAATACCCAGAACATGTGCCCACCCGGCTGACATTCCCCAGGCTACAAATTTTGGTTCGAGAAAGGTTTCAAAGACTTCGCCGCCATAGAATCCCTCTATTAAACCGATCAGCGTGAGTCCGACCTGGATGGTGCTCAGGTATCCCGACGGTTCCTTCAGGTATTCCAGAATCGTTTTTGCACTTTTGTTTCCTTTGTCCGCCTCTTCCTGTATTTTAAATTTCTCTACTGATACGATGGCTATTTCTGCCGCAGAGAAATATCCATTTAGCAAAATGAGCAGTCCGATTAAAATCAAAATAAACATAATGTAAAATTTTCCTTAGTAAGATAATAAATAGGGCAATCATGGGTTCAGACTGAACAGAATTTTCAATACAGGCATTAATTAATTACCAAACCGTTTTATCCTGGGAAACCATTATTTCTGCAAAATTGCGCAACTCAGCATGAAAATTGCACGTTTCTCATTTGATGAAGACACTGTTATTCATCTCCCTCATTGTCCTTGCCTCCGGACTACCGCTTACGGGCAACTGGAATGCCGATGCATCCAAAGCAAAAATTATGTTCAAGGTAGACGGCCCGTTCGGTGAAGTGCATGGCAGTTTCAGCGGTTTGACTTCAGAATTTCAATTTGATGAAAAAAATTTATCAAAAAGTTCTATTACCGCAAGCATTGATGCCGGCACGGTGAACAGTGGTGTTGGTCTTCGGAATACGCATTTGCGTAATGAAGAGCAATGGCTCAACACCGCAAAATATCCGCGGATTCATTTTAAATCAACAAAGATTGAAAAAACGGCTGGTGGATTTTCAGCATCCGGAACGCTTACACTGAAAAACACATCCAAACCAATCGTAATCCCATTTACGTTTTCTCCAACTGGCAATACCGGCGTATTCAAGGGCCAGTTTTCTATAAAAAGGGAAGATTATAACCTGGGTAAAAAAGGAGGATCCGTCGGCGAAACAATACAAATCAATATTGAAGTGCCGGTAAAAAGCAGCTGATTCCCCGTGGCCTGTCTTTTGATTACTATAGATATAGACATTTAAAACCTCTATATCGTGGTATCTAAACCCCAGTTCAATAAAAAATCAGGTTCAACCCTCTCACGAATATTACTAACGGCCGGCGTTACCTGCATCCTGATTGCTATAGGCTATTGCGGTTTTAATGTACATGAACTATCCAATCGCCAGCAAAGGATCAAAAAGGACTACATGGTCATAAATAATGTTTCTTTTGGGCTGTTGTCCGTTGATCAGTGGCGGGACAATATTGTGATGGCTGTCGATTCCCAGATTCAACAATTCAAATTGACGCCCCAGCAACGGCAGGATCTTAGAAAAGAAATCGAACAAATACTATACGGCCTGGTAGACACGGCTGTGGCGTCAATAGAAAAACCGCAAAAATCATTAAGCGGGAAACTGACGAAACTTGCCTTTCACGTATTCACCAATAAAAAGAAACTGCAGGAAAAGGTTCCGGGATTTGCCGATAAAATCATTTCTGAAGTCAATAAACCATCCAGCTACCGGCGGTTAAAGAACATTGCAAAATCCGAACTGGATAGCCTGGGGAAGCAAACATACGATAGTTCGAAAGCTGCTGAAAAGGTTTTCATGGATTCCATATTTAAAAAATACAATGCGACTGACAAGGCCGCTTTTGAAAAACAAGCGGAAACTGATCTGGAATTAATCAAAAAGCAAACTTATTCCTGGGCCTTCGGAATGCTGGGGGGAATTATTTTAATATTAATACTCTGGTGGATGATCAGAAACCGGAAAGATCTTTACACGCCTCTTTATATTATGTCGATTATTTCAGCATTGATACTTTTGATCGTGGGTCTTACCACGACAATGATCCAGATAGACGCCAGGATTCAGGAAATGGATTTTTATTTGCTTGGACAAAATATCACTTTCAAA
>DASXNJ010000026.1:0-6865 GCA_036495145.1 Puia sp. | reverse complement strand
TTTCCGTCACTAAATTCGTTTACCTGCATGGCAAAAGCCTTATTATATTCTTCAAGGTGTTCTCTGTAATAATCAAACGCTACTGTCTGCCGGTATAGATCCAAAATGTCTGCGTTCGTTTTACCATTAGTGACATTAGGTGAAGATCGCAGGTTTCTTGTATATGTGATCCAGTCACCCACCGTATATTTCCTTTCCGGAAATCGAAACAATAGTGACTGGTCGGTGATTCCTGCATTCGTTGCCGGTGGTTTATTCAGCAGCGCACTGTCTGTGAAATCCCACAAACCATTTCCCGGAGGAATAAATTCTTTGAATTGTGTTTGTTTTAAAATCGTCTGTGCCATTCTCTTTTTGGAAATGGCTACTCTGGGATCCGCCTTTATTTTTTCTTTCATCCGCTCCAGCGATTTCTGGTCAGCTTTGGGAGGAATCGGATTCCTCGACAATCTTTTGAGAATATGATATCCGAATGCCGATTGATAGGGCTGACTGATGTCTCCGTCCTTTTTCAGACTGAATGCCGCGTTTTCAAATCCAGCCTCATATTTTCCGATTCCGAATTCCGGCAACACACCACCCAATTGATAAGATAAATTATCGCCACTGTATTTACGGGCCATCGTACCAAAATCGGCACCGTTTTTTAGCGCCTGGTAAATAGAATCAGCTCTGTTGCGTGTGCTCAGTTTTTCTGCTTCCTTCGCTTCATAGGGGAATATGATTAGGATCTGCGCAATTTTGATCAGTCCTTCTGCCGGTCTCTGTGCAGATATTTTCAGAATGATATAACCACCCTGGGTACGAAAGACGGGACTGAATTTTCCGGGAGCCGTATTGTATGCGACTGTTTCCATCGCATAGGGCAAATCGAAAACTGTTATATAACCCAGATCTCCCCGGTTTTCTTTTACGTTGGGATCTTCCGAAAATTGAAGGGCGGTCTCGCCAAAATCTTTTTTATTATTGAGTGCCTTATAAGCGTTCTGGATTTTCTGCCATGCTCTGGCTGTATCAGCGGGTGTCGCATTTTTGGGGGCTGCAACAAATATGTACGAAACACGAAGATCGCGCTGGCTTCTGACGAATGCCTCCTTTGCCATCTGACTCAGACTGATTTCATCATTAATATACTGATCCACAATCTGGCTCTTGAAATTTTTTAACTCTGTAATTTGTCCAGCAAGGGTATCCAGTCTGAGATCCTTTGCGGCCTGTACTTTGAGCTTATAGCGGATATAGAGATTCAAATAATCACGATAGGCATTCCCCGTCGCTTTTGTATGCGTATTATTCTTTCGAAAAGCGGTCAGAAATTCCTCACGAGAGATTGTTTGTTTCCCATAACTAACCAGGGTTTGGCCGTAAAAGGAACAGGAACAAAATAAAAGGAGAAAAACCAGGAAAACATTCTTCATATCAGGGTTTATTGACCTTTTTCAGTTTTAGGCTGATGACTTCATCTACCTGCTGATAAGTAAGTTTTTTTGCTACGATTCTTTTTTCCTTGTCCAGCAAATAAAGTACCGGCGTTTGGTAAACGTCGTACAGCTGGCGATAATCGGGACGTCCGGCTGCTACGGTTGCATCATGCTGGGCAGTCGTCTGATAAACATTTATCCAGTCCCCCAGATGATGTTCGCGTATAAAATTCCGCCAGTTATCCTGCCCTCCGTCTACCATCACAGCATAAACCTCTACACCCTGATATTTCCATTTAGCCTGGAACATAGAATCCAGTTTTGGTATGGTTTCCTTGCAGTGACTGCAGGTTGGATCCCAAAAACAGACTACTGTAAAATTTGCGGGCACTTCATACAGAGATCTGACTTTACCTGTGGAGTCCGTCATTTCAAGATTCGCTGCGGGCAGGCCAATCAGATTTGCCATTATACTATAAGCGCGGTCGTCCACGAACTTGCGGTATTTCTCCGTAAAAAAATCTGCCTGGCCTGTATTGATATATTTATCGAATATGTGAATGAACACGGCGTCCTGACCCATGTATTCAGGATTGATATATTTCTGTGTAAAATAAACCAGCAGAAACTTAAACATTTCTTTGTTGGTTCTTGAAAACAGGAGCATATGATCGATTTCCCGGTCGATGGAATCAGCTTCCGGAGAAACCAGGTCCTTGTAATAGCGGTCCAGTTTAGGTTCGAAAATGGGTGTCCGTATAAGGCGGTCATCGGTAAATGAAATATTATCCCAGTAATGTTCTTTATAATAGCGATAGGCAAAAGTGCTGTCGGTTTTGCCATTGGCAAGAAGAGGCGCAGCCGGAACCACCGGATCTTTTAAAGCACGAAGCAAAGTGGCGAGCAGGGAACCGGGTTCTTTATCCTGTATTTCATCTCTTTCCTTTTTTACCTCTTCATTGGTTTTCCTGATTTCGTCCTTTATTGCTGCTGAATCACTCTTTGTTTTTGCCTTTTCCAAAGAAGTCTGCAGGGTATTAAGTGCTTTGCCATGAGTGTTCATGAAGGCCGTGTATGCCAGAAAGGTTTTGTTTTCGGGCGAACCGGTGAAAGTTATGCTGGCCGGTAAACGAGCCGAGTCAGCAAAAACGGAAAACTGCTGTACTGAATCAATTAATAACTCAAAAAGGATTTCCTTCTTCGGTGAAACGATAAAATAAATTCCTCCGGCCAGCTTCTCTTTGCCTTTAAAAATGCCGGATGAATTATTGTCCAGAATAACAGAATCTGCCACGGCCTTCACTTTCCCATAATAATAACCCAGATAAACCTTGCCGTTTGTAAATGGCTTTAGCGTAACGTGGATCTCGTGCCCCTGGGCGAATCCGCAGACGGTTGCAATGATTAGAATAAAGGCTAAAAAAGTCTTTTTCGATAAAGGGTTGATCATAGGTTTGCTAAATTAGGATAATCCTACATTTGCCGCCGTGGGAAAAAAGAAAAATATTGTTTTGGAAAACCTGCTGGTGACTGGTTATGCAGCAGGGGGTAAATGCCTGGCTAAACATGAGGGCAAAGTTATTTTCATGGAAAACGCAGTTCCGGGCGATATTGTTACAGTCAGGTTAATAAAAAATAAGAAAGACTGGGCAGAAGCCCAGATAATCCGGATTATCAGCTTTTCTTCGGAAAGAATTGAGCCTTTCTGCAAACATTTTGGTATCTGTGGCGGCTGCCAGTGGCAGATGCTTCCTTATGAAAAACAGCTGGAATACAAATATGATCAGGTATTGCAGAGCCTGAGACGCATTGGGAAACTGGATTTACCGAAAATCCGTCCGATCCTGGGATCTGAAAGAACAACCCTTTACCGTAATAAACTGGAATACACATTTTCAAATCACAGGTATCTGCTAAAAGAAGAACTGGCAGATCCGCAGATTTCAAATCTTCAAAATGCCGCCGGTTTTCATGCCAGGGGTATTTTCGATAAAGTGGTGGATGTGGGGACCTGTTATCTGCAGGAGGAGCCAACGAACGCCATCCGGCTGGAAACCAAACGCTGGGCAATCGAAAACAATGTGAGCTTTTATGATATCCAGCGGCATGAAGGATTTCTGCGCAACCTGCAGATCCGTTTGTGCAGAACCGGAGAGATTATGGTAAACATCGTTTTTGGATACCGGGATGAGCCATTGCAACTGGCCCTGCTGAAACATCTGCAGAGCCTGTTTCCGGATATTACGACACTCCTTTATACGATCAATCCAAAGTGGAATGATAGTCTGAATGACCTGCAGCCGATCGTATTTTACGGAAAGGGTTATGTGGTGGAAAAACTTGAGAAATTTTCATTCAAAATCGGACCGAAATCCTTTTTCCAAACAAACACCGCACAGGCAGAGCGGCTCTACCAAACAGTGAGATCGATGGCAGAATTAAAAGGAACGGAAACCATCTATGACCTCTATTGCGGCACTGGAAGCATCGGTCTTTTTCTGAGCGACCAAGCAAAAAAAGTAGTTGGTATCGAATTGATTCCCGAAGCCATCGCAGACGCAACTGAAAATGCTTTGTTAAATCAGATTCATCATGCAGCGTTTTTTGCAGGTGATGTAACAGAAATCTGTGACGACAAATTTTTTGAAACCCATGGACGGCCCGATCTTATTGTTTCCGACCCGCCCAGAGCCGGCATGTCGGACAAACTGATCTGCAAGCTTCTGGAAATAGCGGCGGAAAAGATCATTTATGTGAGTTGCAATCCGGCTACCCAGGCCCGTGATCTCCATCTTCTTTCTGAAAAATATCAGATTTCGGCAGTACAGCCTGTAGACATGTTCCCGCATACATTGCATATTGAAAATGTGACTGCGCTTTTCTTAAAGCATTAACTTGCAGCCAGTAATTTTTGTTGAAATATGACCGATTTCCGTTTGGGGCGTTCGCAGGTAATACCGCCCGTAATAAAAAACCTGATTATCATGAACGTTATCGTTTTTTTGATTCAGAAGACTTTTGAAGGTAGAGGTTCCGGCTGGATGGAAGATTTTTTCGCTCTTCATGATATCCGTTCGTCTTTTTTCAAGCCTCACCAGATCGTCACCTATATGTTTCTGCATGGAGGTTTTATGCATATATTCTGGAATATGCTGATCCTTTGGATGTTCGGAAGTATACTGGAAAATTATTGGGGTCCCAGGCGATTTCTCACTTTTTATATTGTTTGTGGTGTTGGAGCTGCCGTCTTGCATCTGATCGTTTTACACCAGGAACTCACTCCTGTTTGGAACAGCCTCAATAATTACGGCTTACATGATCAGGATGTTCTGAAATATAATCCAAAGTCAGAATTAAATACCGCTACCCTGGGCGCTTCGGGCGCTATTTTCGGATGCATGGTTGCTTTTGGTCTTCTTTTCCCTAACAGCCTGATTTACATCTATGCCCTGATCCCGATTAAGGCAAAATGGGCCGTACTGGCTTATGTTGTGTATGAATTATTCTTAGGTGTTCAGAACAACGCGGGAGATAACGTGGCGCACTGGGCGCATCTGGGTGGAGGGCTGGTTGGCCTTTTGTTGGTTTTTTACTGGAGAAAGACGGATCGAAAAAATTTCTACTGAACCAGTATCCGATACAAACGTTATTCATTGCGTGAGAGCCATTAAAGGCCTGGTTAGTATATGAACGTGAAAGAAGAGAATTACAGGAAACGGATGTATCTGGGACAGGACGGCAATGCCCTGATTCAGCTGCTGGTATTGAATGCAGTTATTTTTGTTGTCCTGAAATTTGTTTATGTTTTTTTTCTCGCAACCGATAATTCCAGACCAGCGTTCGTCGCACACGTGTTCAACTGGTTCACACTGTCTGCAAACCCGGAGAAAATTATCTGGCGACCCTGGACACTGATTAGTTTCATGTTTACCGACATGGAAAATTTTCGTTTTATTTCCAATATGTTCTGGTTATGGAGTTTCGGATATATCCTGCAGGATCTGACCGGTAACAGTAAATTAATTCCTATTTATCTATATGGAGGTATCACCGGCGCCGTTATATATGCGATGGTTCATCTCGTGGCTCCGAATTTTCGCGAGCTGGCTGATACTGATTTTTTATATGGCGCGAATTGTTCGATCGCGGCTGTAGCTGTAGCCGTTACTACGATCTCACCCGGCTACCGGATCTTCCCCATGATCAGCGGCGGTATTCCTTTGTGGATCCTTGCCCTTGTTTTCCTGCTTCTTAATTTCTCAGGTGTTGCGACCGGTGATCTGCCTTCTTATCTCTCATATGCAGGAGCAGCCGGCATGGGTTTTTTATTCATTGATCAGTTACGCCGCGGACGTGATGGCAGTACCTGGATTAATCAGTTTTTTTATTGGTTTGGAAACCTCTTCAACCCTGAAAAAAAGAAAAAACCGAAGAATAAAAGAGATGAATTTTATTATAACGTAACCGGAACGCAGCCCTATAAGAAAATTCCAAATATTACGCAGAAAAGAATTGACGAAATACTCGACAAAATCAACCAGCAGGGATATCGTTTTCTTACCAGTGAAGAAAAAGAAATCCTGAAGCGGGCCGCGGAGGAAGATGATTTGTAACTTCAGGGATTCTTCCTCATGACATCACTGCGGATATTTACCATACGCTTTTTCATACTGCTGAATATTATCACGGCGGTATTATTTTTACTCGCCTGCTGTAACGCTTTCCTGCATCCGGATAAATGGTGGCTTATTTCTTTACTGGCATTTTTCTTCCCGCTGTTTCTGATTTTATTGTTGGGTTTTCTTTTAATCTGGATTTTTCTTCGCAAACGTTATGTGATCATTTCATTGTTATGCCTGCTGATAGGCTGGAAGAACATTCACGCATTTTTCGGGTTCAGCCTCGCAAAACATGATTTCTCCCATAAAGATTCCTCCAGTATTCGCATACTCACATGGAACGTACGCAGCTGGGATGAATTTACCACAAAAAAACTCGACGCCTCGGGCCACCGGCTACCCATGTTGAAGCTGGTTGGGAAGCAACAGGCCGATATTCTTTGTTTTCAGGAATTCTTTGAACCATCCGATACAACAAAATCCAATATCAGGTATATTCAACGTGAATTACAATTCCCTTTTTATTATTTCTCCAAAGATTTTCATTTCAGAGTTAACAAATATGAATTGGGCACGATCATATTTTCAAAATATCCTATCGTCAATACTTATCAAACCAGATTCAGCGCGGACACCAGTATAAGGACCGAAAGCCTGATCGCCGCAGATGTTGATGTTCATCACCATATCATCCGGATATACACCACCCATCTTCAATCAGTATTATTTAAAGCAAAGGATTTCAGAAATGTCGAAATTATACGCAACGCGGAGGACAGTATGCTGCAGGCCTCCCGTTCCCTGGCTAAAAAATTAAAAGGCGCA
>DASXNJ010000025.1:0-19435 GCA_036495145.1 Puia sp. | reverse complement strand
TTTTGTGTATGGATTTCCGGGACCTGTTACTAATAACAACTATGTTGCTACTGAATCGGCCATTGAACCCACACTGACAACGGGTATAGTAAGTGCATTGAAGAAATCCGTGGCCGGCTGGCCCCTGATTCAAATGGATGCCAATATCAATCGCGGAAGTAGTGGCGGGCCCGTTTGCAATGAAAAAGGCGAAGTGGTGGGTCTGACTACTTTCGGGAGTATAGAAAACAGTGGTGGTCTGGCTGCCGGTTTAAATTTTGCGATACCGGTTTCAATTTTAGAGGAATATCTTGATAGTGCCGGGGTAACCGCCCATACAAGTGAAACATCCAGTTTATTTACTGACGCCGTAGTTTTTTATGACCGTGAATTTTATGGTGATGCCCTGAAAAAGTTCAGAGAGGTCAGTGAATTAAATAATCATTTCCCCGGTCTGGCATATTATATCAGGGATACGGAAAAAAAACTCCGTCAAAATGATGAAAAAAAATCCTCCATGATCCGGACGGATCTGCTTGTATTCGGTATTTTTTTATTCGGGGCCATATTACTGTTTCGCTATTTCAGAAAAAAAGGTCTGAGGATTAAAGCCTGACGCCCAAACCCATGCAAAATATTTCCTCCCCGTAATGGATCCTCTACTGTAATTCTGCATCTGTACTTACACATTCTATATTGGTTTTTACTCCATGGTCTTTAAGCTTTAGGCCTAAAAGGATTAAATTCGCCTTTTATAATTACGATGGCTATACCGGTCGCGTCATATATAGATCACACTCTTCTAAAACCTGCCTGCAGATCCGCGGATGTCATTCAATTGTGCCGGGAAGCCATTGAATTCGGGTTTGCTGCAGTTTGTATCCCGCCTTTTCTGGTGAAACAAGCCGTGGCGACTTTAGATGGCAGCCAGGTGAAAACAGCAACCGTCATTGGTTTTCCGATGGGTTATTCTTCTATTGAGTCAAAATTATCTGAAATTCATGCCGCCATGCAGGATGGCGCGGATGAACTGGACACAGTAATAAATTTAATTGCGCTTAAAAACGGCGACTGGTCTTATCTTGAAAAGGAAATACGTCGGCAGGCGGAGGTAATCCATCAGAGGGGAAAGATCATCAAGGTAATTGTAGAAAGCGGCGTTTTATCCGGGGATGAGTTGATACAGTGTTGCAATATTCTGGGAGGATTGGGTATCGACTACATGAAAACTTCCACAGGTTATGCAGAAAAAGGCGCTTCTGTTTCTGATGTGAAGATTATGAGGGCCCAACTCCCGGCAGATGTAAAGATTAAAGCTTCCGGTGGAATTCGCCATTACCCTTTTGCGATGGAACTAATTCAGGCAGGTGCCAACCGGCTGGGATGCAGTGCCAGTATTCAGATTGTAGAAGAAGAAAAAAACTTTGGCATTAAGTCTAAATGAATATGAGATTAATTCTGTTACTGGCATTCATATATTATAACGGTACAACCTATGCGCAAGACACGCTGGTTCACAAAGATGCGCGGGTTGACTCACTGATAAAAAAACAAATTCAGATCAATGAAATCACTACCAGGGATAGCCGAAGAAATATACCCGGCTACCGGATTCAGGTTGCCAAATCGAACGATCGTAATCAGGTTTTTGCCATAAAAACAAAAATCTACCAGTCTTATCCTGAATTGAAACCATACCTTATTTACCAGCCACCCAATTATAAATTGAATGTTGGTAATTTCAAGACACCGGAGGAAGCGGAACCATATTTGCAAAAGCTATTGAAGGATTTTCCATCGGGTGTTTACCTGGTTCATGATATAATAGAAGTAAAGCCCGACTAATTTTCGACTATGCTGAAAGAAAAAATCCGTCAACTGGCAAAACAATACGCTCCGGAAACCATTGATATCCGGCGTTATCTCCATGCACATCCTGAATTGAGTTATAAAGAATTTGAGACCTCTGCTTTTGTGCAGGAAAAATTAAAAGGACTCGGAATTCCTTATGAAGTAAAAGCAACCACTGGTGTCGTCGGATTAATAAAAGGAAAAAATCCGGATAAAAGAGTGATTGCCCTTCGGGCAGATATGGATGCGCTTCCTATCAAAGAGGAAAATTCAGTTTCTTATAAATCGCAGAACGAAGGTGTTATGCACGCCTGTGGGCATGATGCACACACCAGCATTTTACTGGGTGCATCAAAGATTTTACAGGAACTGAAATCAGAATGGGAAGGGACCATCAAACTGATCTTTCAGCCGGGAGAAGAAAGAAACCCGGGTGGTGCAAGTCTGCTCATCAAAGAAGGAGTATTGCATCATCCACAACCCCAGGCCATTTTCGGATTGCACGTACACCCCGGACTCGAAATCCGAAAATTCAGTTTTCGGGGTGGGCCATCGATGGCCAGCGCGGATGAAATATTTATTACAGTAAAAGGAAAGGGCGGCCACGCGGCCACCCCGCATCTGACAACGGATACGATCCTGGTGGCATCTCATATCGTGGTCGCTTTGCAGCAAGTGATCAGCAGAAATAAAAGTCCTTTTACCCCTTCTGTTCTGACGATCAGTTCATTTCAGGGTGGTTATACAACCAATGTAATTCCTTCTGAAGTCAAACTGATGGGAACCTTTCGCACCATCGATGATACCTGGCGGTTTCAGGCGCATGCACTTATTCATCGCATCTGTAAAGGGATTGCTCAGAGTATGGGCGCCGAAATAGATGTACTTGTTGATGTTGGTTATCCCATAGTCAATAATGATGAAATATTATACCCGATTGCCCGTAAGAAAGCGGAAGAATTTGCCGGAAAAGACAACGTTCAGGAAACAGAAGTACGCATGGGGGCCGAAGATTTTGGATATTATACACAGGAGATCCCCGGTTGTTTTTATCGTCTCGGCGTGATGAATGTAGCAAAAGGAATCACGTCAGGGGTTCATACACCTACCTTTAATATTGATGAATCTGCCATAGAAAAGGGAATGGGCATGATGGCATGGCTGGGAGCAAGTATACATGATCATCAAAACCAGTCTGAATAATTGATATGCAAAAAAAGCAACTTAGAAGGGAAGAGGCACTCGAATATCATTCCAAAGGAAAACCTGGCAAGATTGAAGTGATCCCCACTAAAGAAGCAAAAACGCAGAGAGATCTTTCCCTGGCTTATTCACCGGGTGTCGCGGAACCCTGCAAGGAAATTTCTTTGAATAAAGAAGATGTTTATAAATATACAGCGAAAGGAAACCTGGTGGCCGTTATCACCAATGGCACCGCAGTTCTTGGACTGGGTAATATCGGTCCCGAAGCATCCAAACCCGTGATGGAGGGTAAAGGCGTTTTGTTCAAGGTTTTTGCAGATATAGATGTATTTGATATTGAGATTAATGAAACTGATCCGGAGAAATTTGTACAGATTGTCAAAGCGCTGGAACCTACATTCGGAGGTATAAACCTGGAAGACATTAAGGCACCAGAATGTTTTTATATTGAACGGCAGCTACGGGCTTCATTGAAAATTCCGGTCATGCACGACGATCAGCACGGAACTGCGATTATCAGCAGCGCTGCGTTGATCAATGCATTGGACCTTCAAAAGAAAAAAATTGAGAAAGTCAGGTTTGTCATAAATGGAGCAGGCGCCGCTGCGATGGCTTGCAGTAAATTGTATGTGGCGCTTGGGGCAAAACCGGAAAATTTCATCGTATTTGATAAAGAGGGCGTTTTGCATAAAGGCCGAAACGATCTGGAAGAGGATCGTTCGCTTTTTGCCATTGACAAATCGGATGTCACGCTTGAGAAGGCGATGGTGGATGCAGATGTTTTTGTCGGATTGAGTGTTGGTAATACGGTAACGCCTGAGATGATAAAAAGCATGGCGAAACGACCCATCGTATTTGCAATGGCCAATCCCGATCCTGAAATTACATACGACGCCGCAACGGCCGTGCGCGATGATCTCATCATGGCAACGGGCCGCAGCGATTTTCCAAATCAGGTAAATAATGTACTCGGGTTCCCTTTTATATTTCGCGGGGCACTCGACGTCCGGGCTACCCAGATCAATGAAGCCATGAAACTGGCAGCAGTTCGTGCACTGGCGGATCTTGCCAAAACTCCGGTTCCGGATATTGTGAATATGGCCTACGACGAAAAAACAATCAGTTTTGGACCGCGTTATATCATCCCAAAACCATTCGACCCGAGATTACTGTCAACGGTTGCACCTGCCGTGGCAAGAGCAGCTATCGAAAGTAATGTGGCGCAAATAAAAATTGAAAACTGGGAAACTTATGCTATTGAACTGAATAAACGACTGGGCCTCGACAATCAATTGATCCGCGCTTTGGGTGCGAAAGCCAAAAGTGATCCAAGACGTCTTGTATTTGCGGAGGCAGATAATATCAAAATATTAAAAGTCGCTCAACTATTGTTTGACGAAGGAGTAGCTTTTCCAATCCTTCTCGGCAACAAAGAAAGAATTCGCGCTACTGCCGCAGCCAACCGAATAGAAATTGAAGAGTTTCCGATTGTGGATCCGCGCAGTGAAGAACAGGATGAACGCCGGAAACGTTATACCGAATTATTCTTTCAGAAACGTCAAAGAAGAGGGTTTAATAAATATGAATCAACCAAGATTATTCGCGACCGGAATTATTTTGGCTGTATGATGGTAGAAACGGGTGAGGCGGACGCGATGATTTCGGGTCTGACAAAAAATTATCCGGATACGATCCGCCCGGCGATTGAAATCATCGGCACCGAAGAAGGCGTAAAAAAAATCGCGGGCATGTATCTGATGCTGACAAAAAAGGGACCGTTGTTTCTGGCAGATACTACGGTGAATTTTAATCCGACGGCGGAAGAGCTGGCTGATATCACATTGCTCGCGGCTAAAGAAGTCAGGCATTTTGGATTGGTGCCACGCATTGCAATGTTGAGTTATTCAAATTTTGGTACCAGCAATTCACCGGAGTCACGCCTGGTAGCCAGGGCAACTGAAATCGTAAAGCAAAAAGATCCGGATCTGATTGTGGATGGTGAAATGCAGGCAAGCATCGCATTGAATAATGAAATTCTTCGGGAGAATTATCCCTTTAGCAGTCTGGTGGACCAGGAAGTAAATACCCTGATCTTCCCAAATCTGGCAGCAGGTAATATCGCATACAATATATTAAAGGAACTGGGAGCCGCCGATGCGATTGGTCCGATTTTACTGGGAATGAAAAAACCTGTCCACGTGCTTCAACTGGGAAGTTCTGTAAGAAATATTTATAATATGGCGCTGGTTGCTGTCATTGATGCCCAGACCAAATGTATACAGACACCGGAGGAAGCCATGCGCAGGTCGCCCTGGTGGAAAAGAACAAAAAAATAAATTGTACTTTCAGCAATTAACATGAATATTTTTACTGAACTGGGGCGATATCTACTGATGATCAGGGGAATGTTTTCGAAGCCCGAAAACATGAAAATGTACTGGAAGGAGTTCATGCATCAATGCGTCGAAATCGGAATCCGCTCTCTTGGGATTGTTGTCATTATATCTGTATTTATGGGAGCGGTATCAGCTTTGCAAACGGCCTATCAGCTGGTAAGCCCTCTGATTCCGCTTTCCACGATAGCACAGATTGTTAGGGATACCGTGATCCTTGAATTTTCACCCACATTGGTCTGTATCGTTTTGGCCGGCGTAGTAGGAAGTAAAATTGCGGGCGAACTCGGTAACATGCGTGTCAGCGAACAGATCGACGCGCTGGAAATTATGGGTATCAATACAAAGACTTACCTGATACTGCCAAAGATTCTGGGCGCTCTGCTTACTATTCCGTTGCTGGTCATCATTTCTGCTGTGCTGGGGATAATGGGAGGAAAACTGGCTGCAGTAGCAACAGGTATCGTTTCGGCCTCTCAGTTTGATAAGGGGCTTTTTCAGTATTTCAAACCCTATAATGTTTTCTTTGCACTGGCGAAATCTTACACGTTTGCTTTTATCATTTCGAGTATCTCTTCTTTTTATGGCTATTATGTAAACGGAGGGGCGCTCGAAATCGGGCGGGCAAGTACAAAATCTGTTGTTGTGAGCTGCGTACTGATCCTATTGGCAGACTATATTCTTTCAGCCATCCTTTTATAATAGAAATAAATGATTGAGGTAAAAGATTTAAAAAAGGGTTTCGACGGCAAACCGGTTATCCAGGGAGTAAACGCAGTATTTGAACCTGGAAAGTGTAACCTCATTATCGGTTCGAGCGGAAGCGGAAAAACGGTTCTGATGAAATGCCTGGTGGGACTTTTTGAGCCTGATTCCGGCGAAATATCCTATAACGGGCAGAACTTCACGGAGATGAATGAAGAAGAACGGAAACAGTTGCGCCGTCAGATCGGTATGCTTTTTCAGGGATCTGCTTTATTTGATAGCATGACAGTTGAACAGAATATCATGTTTCCCCTTGATATGTTTACAAATGACAGTTTTTCTGAAAAACTCAAACGGGTAGATGAAGTGTTGGAACGGGTGAATATGAAAGACGTTAATAATAAATTTCCGGCGGAAATTTCAGGAGGGATGAAAAAACGTGTGGGTATTGCACGCGCCATCGTCCTGAATCCAAAATATCTCTTTTGTGATGAACCGAATTCCGGACTGGATCCTCTTACATCCATTCTTATTGATAAGCTGATTAAAGAAATTACCATTGAATATAACATTACAACCGTCGTAAATACGCACGACATGAATAGTGTAATGGAAACCGGCGACCATATTATTTACATGTACGAGGGTCTTAAGGAGTGGGAGGGGTCAAACAAAGAAATCATCTTTAGTAAAAACAAGAAATTAAACGATTTCATTTTTGCTTCAGAATTCCTGCAGGATGCCAAGGATATGCGCATGCTTGAAATGAAAGGAAAAATTGATAATAACCGGAACATGGATGAAATGCTTAAATAACTAATTTTGATGTGTCAGAAAACCAACTAATCAACAATAATGGCAGTTTTAGTAAACAAAAGCTCAAAGATCATCGTACAGGGATTTACCGGAACGGAAGGTAGTTTTCACGCGTCCCAAATGATTGAATATGGAACTCAGGTTGTGGGTGGCGTCACACCTGGTAAAGGAGGAACAACGCATCTGGAACGCCCGGTTTTTAATACGGTGGCAGATGCAGTGAAAAAAACCGGCGCGAATGTGTCCATCATCTTTGTACCGCCCGCTTTTGCTGCCGATGCTATTATGGAAGCTGCTGAAGCAGGCATCGCGCTGGTCGTTTGTATTACAGAAGGCATTCCGGTCCAGGACATGGTGAAGGCAAAACATTATTTAACAGGCACGAATACCCGATTAATCGGCCCCAACTGTCCGGGAGTAATTACATCAGACGAATGCAAAGTGGGAATCATGCCCGGGTTCGTATTTAAGAAGGGAAAGATCGGTATCGTGTCAAAATCCGGAACGTTGACTTATGAAGCTGCGGATCAGGTGGCGAAGGCTGGCTTGGGTGTATCCACCGCCATTGGAATCGGAGGAGATCCGATCATTGGTACGCCTACCAAAGAAGCTGTTGAATTATTGATGAATGATCCTGAAACAGAGGGCATCGTTATGATTGGAGAAATCGGGGGAAATATGGAAGCAGAAGCTGCCAGATGGGTAAAGGATAATAATAGAAAACCGGTCGTAGGATTTATTGCCGGTCAAACGGCACCTCCCGGCCGGCGCATGGGTCATGCGGGCGCGATCATCGGCGGTGCGGATGATACCGCGGCTGCAAAAATGAAAATTATGTCTGAATGCGGAATAGAAGTTGTTCAGTCACCCGCTGATATCGGGGCCACAATGGCCCGGGTTTTAAAAAGCTCAAAGCCCAAAGCCTAAAGCCAAAGGCAGGAGGCTTGAGGCAGGAGGCGCGAGACCTGAAACAGCAAGTCAAAAAATAAAAAAGTCCCGTTGTTTTTGCAACGGGACTTTTTTATTCCGATTAGATTCTGATCTCAACTTTAAAATACTGGATCCGCGATCCAGGCCTCAAGCCTCCTGCCTCCTGCTCAAAGCCCCCTGATCAATATCTTTCGTATTCAACCACCTTGCGCGGCGCATGATACGTGCTTACTCTGGAATCACAATGGTCACGATAATATTCCTCCCTGCTCATATGGTAGCCTCTGTTTTCATGACAATAACGTTCATATTGTTCTGCTCTCCAGTCACGGCGGTCATTATAGCCATAATCAACATTCCTGCGATCATCATAACGTTCACGGGGTGCCTGATAGTAATCGTAATTGTAGGCGACGGGTACAGGAAACGGCAAAGGGAAACCGATATGCGCCTGAATCACAACACGGCCATCGCGACAGGGCGCGCCATATTGTGCATTGGCAATAGCGGTAATAAATAATCCGGTCGCGATCAGGATGGAAATTTTCGTTTTCATAAAACATTTTTAAGTTGAATAAATGCTGTTATCCCTGAGAGGGTTAAATCTCCCGATTGTTTAACTTGTCACCGTTATAACTAAGTTAAAGGGTGTGTAATTTGCAGACTTGATGCATCTGTAAGTTCGAAGGTTCACAGCAAAATGTTGGGCCAAAAACTTTTTTTGTTTAAAGGATAAAAAGTATGTTCATAAAAGCCTGTCTTCTGACTTCGGTTATTCTTCTCAGTTATCTGGTGTTTTTTGGTCAGTCGGCATTTCCCTATGAGCAGGAATGGAAACTCGCAGATTCTTTAATGAATAAGAGAAACCTTCCGAAATCTGCCCTGGAAGAAGTAAATAAAATTTATATCGCTGCAAAAAAAGATAAACTGGAAGCCCAGTGGGTAAGGGCCGTCATCTATAAAAATCATCTGCAGGAAATCGACGACCGTGATATTAATCAGTCAATAGGGGTCCTTGAAGTAGAAATATCAGCAGCACCACCAAGAGTCGTTTCGCTTTTGAAAAGCATCGAGGCGGAAGAATTATTTCAGTATCTGCAGGGGCACCGGTATCAGCTTGGAAACAGGACAACTATTATCGCCGACACTTCTGGTGATATTTCTACCTGGACAGCCAGCCGCTTTGAGGACAGGATCTCAAATTTATATTTATCCTCACTTGCCAACGCAGACCAGTTGAAAAAAACCCCACTGGAAAATTTTAATCCGGTGTTGATAGCCGGAAATGCGAGGGATCTGCGTCCCACCCTTTATGATTTGCTTGTCTGGCGTGCCCTGGATTACTTCAGATTGGATTATGATGTTTCGTCGGGCAGTAACCCGCTTGGGAAAAACGCGGATGTATTTTCAGAAGCACTTTTTTTTATGCATGTCGCATTTGATATCAGCGATAGTCTCGCCCATGGATTAATCTCACTGAAATTATATCAGCAATTACTCCGGTTTCACGCAAAAGATATACATCTCGATGCCTGGATAGACGCCGATATCAGTCGTATTCAATATGCTTTTCAATATTCTAAACTTCCGGACAAGGATTCCCTTTACCTGAACGCACTGGGCCGGATAACCAGGCAATATCCATCCCTTTCTGCCAGCACCCAATCCTGGTATTTGCAGGCCAGATGGTGGGCTGATCAGGCTTCCACTTTTAATCCTTTAACCGATACGACACATAGATATGATTATTTAAAAGCCACTGCTCTTTGTGATCAGGCAGTCAAATATCCCGATTCCAGTGATGGCAAATCGAATGCCATTGAATTACTAAAACAGATCAAACGAAAACATTTCAACCTTACAGCAGAAGCAGTAAATATTCCGGAACATCCGTTCCGGGTACTGGTAACATATAAGAATATGGATCATCTTTTCGGGCGCATTATCAAATTAAATGACGTGACGGCTGGATCATTGGGCAAATCCGGTTCCGATGCAACGTATTGGAAAAGGACGGCCCAATTGCCGGTCCTTAAAACCTTTCAGCAAAGAATCCCGGATACAAAGGATTATCAGCAACATGCTGTGGAAATAAAAGTAGATGGCCTTCCTGCCGGGCAATATTTAATACTTACCGGTTCTGATTCTGCATTTAATGAAAAATCCATCATATCTGCGGTTACATTCTATTGTTCCTCCATTTCATATGTTAGAAACAGGTTCGACTATTTTGTTTTGGACCGGGATTCCGGACATCCTCTAATGGGAGTAAAAATCAGATCATTTATCCGGAAGAACAACAAAAATGAATATCCGGTCTTGCCTTCCCATTCATATCTGTCAGATATAAATGGTCATTTTAAACTTGCACTGAATGAAAGACAGAAAGATGTCAATTCGATAAAATTGGAATTCTCAATGGGCAGGGATTTTTTCTCTGCGGATCAAGATAACCTTTATTACAAGTATAGCAGGACTAATGATGATGACGACGATGATGAAGGTGACGACCGCAAAAAGTACGAAGATGATCACCTAAAGGACAATCTGTACACAGACCGGTCAATATACAGACCCGGTCAGATCGTTTTTTTTAAGGGCATAATTGTTACCAGGGATTTCAAAACACGGAAATATAAATCTGTAAATGGAAAACAAACGACTATATTTTTAAAAGACGTAAATGATCAGACAATTGATTCGGTTGTTCTAAAATCAAATGATTTCGGCTCCATCTATGGCAGTTTTCATCTGCCTCAAAATCTTCTGAACGGAATATTTAAATTATATGATGGTGATGTGTTGGAGGATAAAGAGTTTTCGGTGGAAGAATATAAACGGCCAACATTCTTGGTGGAATTTGACTCTGTCAGAAATGTATTCACAATTGGAGATACGGTCAAAGTAAATGGTTCTGCTATTGCTTATGCAGGTAATACTATAGGCGGAGCCAAACTGAGCTGGAATGTCGTGAGGGAATCCCGTATGCCTTATCCATGGTTGTTTCGTTACTATCCTTCCCGTTCTTCGATGGAAATTGCCCACGGCGAAACGCAAACCGGTGCTGAAGGAAAATTCACTGTTAGATTCACTGCTCTCGCCGACCCGTCAATTAATAAAGCAGGGGCTGCGGTTTATTCTTATCAAATAGAAGCAACGATTACTGATATAAATGGTGAAAGCAGGTCAACTACCACCACGGTATCAGCGAGCAACCATTCATTTGAAATTATTTCTTCTCTGGATCTTCTGAGCAGAGTCTACCCCGACAGTTTGCAGCAAATTCCTGTTATAACCAGAAATGCAGCCGGAATTTTTGTGCCTGAAAAATTATCCATTTCGCTGAGTCCGCTGGCGAATCCAGTAAGACTTATCAGGAAAAGATACTGGCAGGAACCCGACGAGTTTGTAATGTCCGAGTCTGAATATGTTTCATTTTTTCCAAACGATGAATACCGGAATGAACTGGATATAAAATCCTGGAAACAGGGGCCCGTGTCGTTTGAGAAATCAGATAGCACCCATTCAAACGGAATTATTTCTTTGGATAAAAATTTACTAAGATCACTGAAACCGGGTTGGTATGTATTGGAATTTAAGGCGATGGACAAAGGCGAACTTATCACTGATAAGCGATACATAGATTTAGCCGGGTATCCTGGAATATCGGGATCGTATTCATATAATATTATACCAGAAGAAGATGTTCAGACTGAACCCGGGTCTTCAATAAAAATTTCTACAGGTTCTGATGCAGCCAATGTGTTTGTTATCCGTTCAAAAGAGCAACTGGTTGATAGTCTGATTAATTTTTCATTCTATAGATTGAATCAGGAAACAAAGCAATTTAATATCGAAATCACCGAATCAGACAGGGGCGGTTTCGCATTGAACGATGTATTCATAAAAAATAATCGCTGGTACACCTCTGAACATAATATCAGGGTGCCATGGACAAATAAAGAACTGAAGGTTTCATATATGAGTTGGAATGATAAAACCCTGCCTGGATCTAAACAGCAATGGAAAATAAAAATAGTAGGATTTAAGAAAGATAAAGTGGCCGCAGAGATACTTACTTCTGTTTACGACGCGTCACTCGATCAAATTAATCCACAGTCCTGGAGCCCACCGGATTTGTATCCTTTGTTTAATCGGTCGAACGAATGGAACTATGGAATGAATGAATTTAATTTTGGTACAGTTTATCCACGGAATTATTCTGAGATTGAATTCCCGGAGCACATTTCCTATCGTCAGCGATATGATCAACTATTAATATTCCCGAACGGTAAAAAAGTGTACAATACATTAGCAGGCGAGATGTTTGTTGGCAATACAAATGACGTGGAAGAATATACAAGTCGTAAAGATCTGAGTGGTGCTGTAGTGGTGGTCGGCTATGGAACTTTGAAATCAAAAAATCAATCGGATAAGGCGGACGCACTGCAACCCGTAAAGCAGGAATCCAGGGAAAATTCCGGAGAGGATATTGCCCAGATTCGAAAAAACTTCATCGAAACCGCATTGTTCAAGCCTGATCTGAAAACTGACGCACTGGGGAATGTGGAGATAAATTTTACAATGCCGGACGCCCTTACCAAATGGAAATGGATGGTATTGGCAAATACCAAAGATCTTTCATTTGGCTATTCGGAAAAATTCGCTGTAACTCAGAAAGAATTGATGGTGCAAACCAATATGCCGCGTTTTTTCCGTGAGGGAGATACGATGTTACTGCCGGTAAAAATTTCCAACCTGTCTACGCAATCCTTGAGTGGAACGGTTCGCCTTGAATGGCTGGATGCAACAAATAATAAAAGCGAAGATCCTGCACTCGAAAATAATAAGGCCGTCCAGCCTTTTACCGTGAATGCGTCTCAAAGCGGCGTGGTCTTTTTCCCTGCGATTATTCCCGCACATTTCAACCGGCCATTAATGTACAGAATTACCGCCAGCACTTCGAATAAAAACGGTGTTGACTTTAGTGATGGAGAAGAGAATATAATCCCGGTGTTGAGTAACCGGATGTTGGTTACGGAGTCGCTTCCATTAAACATGGGTGAAGCAGAAGAAAAACATTTTGTGTTTGGTAAATTACTAAAATCAGGAAGCAGTAACAGCTTGCAGAACCAGTCGCTCGTAGTAGAATATACAACCAATCCCGTTTGGTATGCAGTTCAGTCGCTTCCCTACATGATGGAATTTCCCTATGAATGTGCCGAGCAGACCTTTAATCGTTTTTATGCGAATGCATTGGGATCCCATCTCGTGCATGGTTCACCGGCTTTGCAGTCAATAATTAAAAAATGGAAGAATACAGACACGACAGCATTAATCAGTAATCTTCAAAAAAATGAAGAATTAAAATCCATTTTGCTTCGGGAAACACCCTGGGTACTTCAATCGCAAAGCGAGACTCAGCAAAGAAAAAACCTGGTGCTGTTATTTGATATGGTCAGAATGCGCATGGCTTTGAAATCGACCTATGATAAGTTGCAGCAAATGCAATCTGAAGATGGAGGATTCGCCTGGTTCAAAGGCGGCTCCGGGGATCGTTACATCACTCAATACATCGTATCCGGGATCGGAAGACTGCGAAAATTAAATGCCATTCCTGCTGATTTGCAGGATCCGCTGAATAAAATGGTCAGAGCAGCTGTTACCTTTCTGGATAAAAAGATCAATTCCGATTTTACTTCTAAAATAGAAAAAAAGCTAAATCCAATACAGATTCAGTATTTGTATATGCGCAGTTTTTTTCCGGAGATAGAAGTTCCGGCAAATATTCTTAACGCACTGAATTATTACCGGAATCTTTCGATTAAAGGATGGCAGAAAGAGTCCGTCTTTATGCAGGGAATGATTTCATTAATTTTAAACCGCACGGGCGAAAGCAAAATCGCTAAAGATATCCTGGCTTCATTGATCGAAAATGCGACTGTGTCGGCTGATTTGGGAATGTATTGGAAATCGGTTAACAGCGGATATTACTGGCAGGAAGCGCCGGTGGAAACGCAGGCTCTGTTGATTGAAGCATTCCGGGAATTACAGGCTGATCAAATTTCCATTGACAAGATGAAATTCTGGCTTCTGCAGCAAAAACGCACTAACCATTGGCCGACCACAAAAGCGACTGCGGATGCATGTTATGCTCTTTTACTGGATGGAAGCGACTGGATTTCACAACAACAATCCGTCAATATCCTGCTGGGCGACTATAAAATAAATTCAGGCGAAGAAAAAACAGAATCGGGAACGGGTTATTTCAAAAAACAAATTCCCGGTGATCAGGTCGTACCTGCAATGGGAAACATTGATGTCACCGTTCAACAGTCAGACACGACATCCAACCGCCTGCCGCCAATTGCAAACCGCCAACTATCAACCGCAAACCCCTCCTGGGGTGCGGTATACTGGCAGTATTTTGAAAATCTGGATAAAATAACGACTACGCAAAACCAACTATCCGTCACGAAAAAATTATTTATTGAAAAGAATTCTGACAAGGGACCTGTTCTTGAAGAGGTGTCTGAAAATAATATTTTAAAGCCGGGCGATAAATTAAAAATGCGCATTATCATTAAAACGGATCGTGACCTGGAATATGTCCACCTGAAAGATATGAGAGCTGCCTGTCTGGAACCTGGTAATACATTGAGTGGATATCAATGGCAGAATGGATTGGGATATTATCAAACGACACAGGATGCCAGTACCAGTTTCTTTTTTGACCGTCTACCGAGGGGAAATTTTGTTTTCGAATATCCTGTCTTTGTAACCACCGCCGGAAATTTCAGTAATGGAATCAGCATACTCGAATGTATGTATGCGCCAGAATTCGCGGGGCATAGTGAAGGAATCCGACTTCATGTAGAATCAAAATAATGGAAGATGTATTAATTGTCGGACAGGGTTTGGCAGGCACTTGGCTGAGCTGGTGGATGCATCAGGCAGGCATATCCTTTAAATTAATCGATCTGCCAAACCGGAATGGCGCCTCCAAGAGAGCTGCCGGACTGATCAATCCCGTCACAGGCAGAAGACTGGTGACCACCTGGATGATTGAGGAATTAATTCCGTTTGCTTTCAATGCCTATGGAGAAATCGGAAAATTTCTTGATAATACTTTTATTGGGGAAGTATCTGTCATTGATTTTTTTCCCAGCGTTCAAATGTTGCAGGCATTTCAAAAACGATTTGAAGAAGATCCAAAATATCTTTTTCAGGGTGAAGAGCCTGAAAAATATGCAGACTGGTTTAAGTATGATTTAGGCTGGGGAGCCATTCAACCATGCTTACTGGTAAACGTCGAAAAACTACTCACCCAATGGCGGACCTGGTTAATCCAAAAGAAATTATTGATTGAATCTGGCTTCGAACTTTCAAAAATGAAACTTGAAAATAATTTCATTGATTATGGTGAAATTCAATGCCGCTATATTATTTTTTGTGACGGCGTGGCTACAGCCCAAAATCATTTTTTCAATAAACTTCCTTTTGCTTTGAACAAGGGAGAGGGATTGCTGGTTGAAATAAAAGGATTGCCATCTCAAACAGTTTTTAAGAAAGGCATGAATCTGGTGCCTTACGGTAATGATATCTACTGGCTGGGCTCTTCATACGAATGGAAATTCAGCGATGACCAGCCATCTGAAAGTTTCAGGAAGTCGGCGGTCAACTGGCTGAATCATAATCTGAAACTGCCCTACACAATTCTGGAACATTTTGCAGCGATTCGTCCTGCGACTTTGGAAAGAAGACCATTTGTTGGTTTTCATCCTTTATATCCCCGGATTGGGATATTAAACGGACTGGGAACCAAGGGTTGTTCGTTGGCGCCCTATTTCGCTAAACAACTCGTTAACAAACTGAAAGGAGGGGAAATCTTTAATCCACTGGCGGATATCAGTCGGTTCAAAAAAATCCTGGAACGTCCATCCTGAAAATTTCAATAGCTTAGATAGAAGCCTTTTTTTGGCACAGATTTTTCGCTTGAATACTAAACTGTCCCCTGGGAATTTCGGGCAAGTTCTTGAATATCTGTCTCTCACCTGTTATAAATTCCTGATCTTACGTATTCTTACGCGGTTTTACGTGATTTGTCGTTTAAAATTCGAATGAAATTCGCTTTTACAATACGAATTATTCGGTGGGTTAAGGTGTAAAGGGTGTCAGATTAAAAATCAGACCTTTTCTTAGGCGTTGACAGTCAGACCCTCCTGTTTATTCCCCTTCACCATAAAAGTGGCTTTGCCAGTGTTATTTCTTATTTGCAGCGGATCCTGACGAAGCAGGCTGATCATTGACTGATAAAGCTCTGGAAGGTCCTGTCTCAGACATACCGGGTTTTCGAAGAAAGTTTCAACCGATACTGCCCAGAACTCATGATAGTTTACTGCAGCATATTCGCCCAGTAAATTGCGGTTTCCACCCTGCATGTCTGCAAAAATAGGGCGGGCTACTTTGGAAAAGTTTTTGAATTCTTTTTTGAAGTGTTTGTCTTCTTCTGTTTCTGTTATAAAAGTTACATAAGCAAGTGCATGACCCATTTCGTGAAGACCCACATTGCAATAAGGCGTTTGTCCGCTGATTCCCTTTATGAAATTATCCCATGAAAGATAAATACCGCTTTGATCCACATGACCCATAAACGGGCGGGAATAAAAACCATAGTGGTAATCATCCTTTAATACATAAATTTCATTGAAATAATTCAGCATGAATTTATCCAATCCGAATGTAAGCTGTACAGCCACCGCACTGATGAGGATGGGCATTTCGGCACTTTCTTTCACCTCGATATAATGGAAACGACGGGCTTTTCTGAAAAGAAAAGTACGAAACAGGAATTTACGCTGGTCCTCAAGTCCCAAGCGGTTATAATACCGGATATATTTAGAAACTATACTGTGATAAAAAGTTTCACATTCAACGAATTTACGTTGCTGGCGTTTGATGTATAGCTTGTTAAACACAACAGAAAGGGGTTTGTGTAGAATCAGAATGGCGATGACCAGCACTACGATAATGATGAATTCCATAAGGTCCTATTTTCTTTTTGATAGCTACAGGTCGGTCCGATCAAAAGACATATGGCCTTACATTGGGTATGGATGGAAGTTGTTTAAGGACAGCGTTGGATAACCAGGATAGGTTTAATCAGAGGAGGTGAATAGTACGGATGCTTACAAGGTAAAAATTATTTTTAACAATTGAAAGTCCCCGGAATCGGTTTTTTTATTTTTTAACCGTTTTCGATCTAATTGTCACGCCCTACCTTTGCCGGCTAATCCAGGATTTCATGTTCAGAACACATACTTGCGGAGAATTAGGACTTGCAAACGTTGACCGGGAAGTAACCCTGGCCGGGTGGGTTCAAACCCTGAGAAAGTTTGGCAGCATAACCTTTATAGATCTGCGTGACCGCTATGGTGTTACACAGTTATTATTGGATGAGACCCAGAATACGGCGTTGTCGGAAAATCCCTTGGGAAGGGAGTTCGTTATTCAGGCCCAGGGGATTGTTTCCGAAAGGTCAAGCAAGAATCTTCAAATCCCAACGGGGGAAATTGAAATAAGAGTTAGTAAGATTACGATTTTAAATAAATCTGTTACGCCACCCTTTACGATACAGGATGAGACCGACGGAGGTGATGATCTTCGTATGAAATATCGCTATCTCGATCTGCGCCGTAATCCGGTGAAAAAAAATATAGAGCTTCGCTATGCCGTGAACCGGGCAGCCAGGAATTATCTCCATCAGAATCAATTCATGGATATTGAAACGCCCTTTCTCATAAAATCAACTCCTGAAGGTGCCCGTGATTTTGTCGTTCCATCGCGGATGAATGCAGGGCAGTTTTATGCATTACCCCAGAGTCCCCAAACCTTTAAACAGTTACTGATGGTAAGCGGTTACGATCGTTATTACCAGGTTGTGAAATGCTTTCGTGATGAGGATTTAAGGGCGGATCGCCAACCGGAGTTTACACAAATAGATTGTGAAATGAGCTTTATCGAACAGAATGATATTCTTCTCATGTTCGAAGGTATGATCCGCCATATTTTCAAAGAAGTAAAGGGTATTGCATACGAAGATGACATTGAAAGAATGACCTGGGAAGACGCGATGTGGGTTTATGGAAACGATAAGCCAGATATACGTTTCGGAATGAAGATCGCCAATCTGAAGTCGCTACTCAAGCGAAAAGGTGCCTTGGAAGCAGACGGTTTTCTGATTGCCAATGCAGGATTTCCTGTTTTTGATAACGCAGAAACTGTTCTCGCGATTTCTGTGCCGGGCGGGGCAGCCTGGACCCGTAAACAATTTGATGAACTCACGGATTGGGTAAAGCGTCCGCAGATAGGAATGCTGGGACTTGTTTACGTCCGGTGCAATGAAGATGGGACGATGAAGAGCAGCGTGGATAAATTTTTTCCGGAAGGGAGATTAAAAGCACTGGCGACTTTTGCGAAAGCGGAAAAAGGAGATGCAATACTGATTCTCGCCGGTCGGGAGGAAAAAACACGCAAGGCGATCAGCGATCTGCGTCTTGAAATAGGGGAAAGGCTTGGAATGAGGAAAAAAGATGAATTCAAATTGCTGTGGGTGGTGGATTTTCCTTTGTTTGAATACAGTGAAGATGATAACCGGTGGGTTGCGCGACATCACCCATTCACGGCGCCCAAGCCGGATCAGATTACAACGATGATTAACAATGATCCGGTGATTGAGAATGCAGCCCTGTATCTCGAGCATCCTTATGCGAATATTAAGGCAAATGCGTATGATATGGTGTTGAACGGAAATGAGATTGGTGGCGGTTCCATCAGGATATTCCAGCGTGAGTTACAGGAAAAAATGTTCGATGCTCTCGGAATGTCGAGGGAGGAAGCAAATTATAAATTTGGTTTCCTGTTGGGAGCCTTTGAATATGGTGCGCCACCCCATGGCGGTATTGCTTTTGGATTTGACAGACTGTGCGCCATTCTCGGTGGCAGCGAAAGCATTCGTGATTTCATCGCATTTCCCAAAAACAATAGTGGAAGAGATGTTATGCTGGATGCGCCTTCGGTCATTGATGAAAAGCAATTGGAAGAATTGTCCATCGAGATACGGAAAGCGGATTAATAAGAATCTCTGATCTTTTATTCCACTACCCTGATCGTGCCTGCGCTGTTATAGGAATGGTATTCGCCGTTATACATGGCAACGGCACTACCGAGCGTTAATTTCATTTTTTCCTTCAACAGGGAAGGATCAACCGGGTAGTTAAAAAAGAGTTCCAGCTATGTACATAAGTCTTACTGTTCTCATCCTGCAGGACCCAACTGCTATTTGAATTTTCCAATTTTAATGCTGCAGTATGAAACTGGATAAATCGCATCTGTGAGGGTTAAATGGTTTTCTGCTTTTAATATACAAAAAACCAATACCGGGATGGACGCGTCTGTTGAAAATATCTTCTTATTTTTACGCATACAAAATCAACCGATTGTATGGCCTATCAACTGCTTAAAGGAAAAAAGGGAATTATATTTGGGGCACTGGATGA
>DASXNJ010000024.1:0-26673 GCA_036495145.1 Puia sp. | reverse complement strand
AACCTGTGCAGATCCATAAATCGGGAGGTACTATTCTTTATGGTACCGGGCTCGAAGCACCTCAGGATTTCAGCGGATATACCATTTTCCAGATCACTGGTCCCTTTGCTTTCCCTGCAGGAGGAATGCCCAGAAATTAGGCTGAAAGCGTAAGGCCTAAGGCTTAAAGCCTAAAGCCTAAAGCCCAAAGCCTAAAGCCTAAGGCATTTGTTTTAATGACGGCTACTTCAATTGACAATTAACCATTGACAAAAAAAAGCCCTGGAATACTCCAGGGCCTAAATGTGTTTGTACTTTACCTAACCGTTACCAAGTTTGGTCATTCAATAGGGTACAAATTTACACTTCGTAGGATTGGTCTTCTCGTGGAATTTGGATTTTAACTGTCCGTGACTGAACTCTGCTAAATGGTTTTGGTTTGGTTTCATAGTTAGCTTTTCGAAGGATTTGGATAATTGGACCATTTAACCGGGCATCATTCACAATGACGATGTAAACATACAAATTGGATATAGCGGAACAAGCGGATTTGCGCTCGAAATGGGATTCGCAGTATATACTGCGAAAATTCGTAAAACTACGTCTAAGCCGAAGGCTTAAAGCGTAAAGCTTAAGGCATTTCTATGAATCTCAATGATTAATATTCTTACTATCGAAGAACTTCGGGATCTTTACCAGGATCTATAAAAAAAATGATATGTACGGAGAATCCGAAAAGAATATGGAACTGGAGAAAAAGCTTGCTGAATTAAAGGCCGAATTAAAAAATGAGCAGGAAAAAGCTGAGATTCTAAGCAAAATGATTGAACTGGCAAGAATCAACCCGACAGAATTATCCAACCTTGCTGATCGCCTATCACCTAAAGACTAAATCAAGAACCACTTCCACAACGCCAGGCTTCCACACTTTCACACTTGTTTTTCCGGTCTCATTTGAGGAAATAACAACACATCCTGAATCGATGGCTGATTGGTTAGAAGCATCGTTAAACGATCGATTCCTATTCCGATACCTGCCGTTGGTGGCATTCCATATTCCAGGGCCCTTATAAAATCGTGGTCGATGAACATAGCTTCTTCATCACCTCTCTCCATCAGCTTTACCTGTTCTTCAAATCTTTCGCGCTGATCTATTGGATCATTCAGTTCGGAATAGGCATTCGCGATTTCCTTCCCGTTGATGATTAATTCAAATCGTTCAACCAAACCTTTTTTTGAACGATGTTTTTTTGTGAGCGGACTCATTTCCACCGGATAATCAATAATAAAAGTTGGCTGAATAAAACGATGTTCGCTGGTGGCTCCGAAAAGTTCGTCAATCAGTTTCCCTTTCCCCATACTATCATCGGCAGGAATATGCAGTTCCCTGCAAAGAGTTCTCAGGCCCTCTTCATCCAGAATAGAAACATCGGTGCCGGTAGATTCAGTGATCGCGTCGTAAATACTGATTCTTTTATATGGGGCTTTAAAGTCAATTTCTTTATCTCCTGATTTAACGACGGTCATTCCATTCACCGCGATCGCGGCCGTTTCCAGCATGGATTCGGTCGTTTCCATCATCCAGAAGTAATCTTTATAAGCAACATAGAATTCGAGGATGGTAAATTCAGGATTATGCGTCCGGTCCATTCCTTCGTTCCTGAAATTCCTGCTGAATTCGTACACCCAGTCAAATCCGCCCACGATAAGGCGTTTTAGATATAATTCATTGGCAATACGCAAATAAAAGGGGACGTCGAGTGCATTATGATGTGTAATAAATGGTCGCGCAGCAGCGCCTCCCGGTATGGACTGAAGCACGGGGGTGTCAACTTCCAGGGCGCCAGCTGAATTCAGAAACTCACGCATACTATTTATCATCTTCGTCCTCCTGATAAACACCTCTTTTACCTGGGGGTTTACGATCAGATCGGCGTACCGCTGTCTGTATCGAAATTCCGGATCGGTAACGGCGTCAAAGGTTTCTCCTTCTTTTTCCTTTATGATGGGAATGGGACGCAATGCTTTTGATAACAGCGTTAATTCCCTGACATGCACCGAAATTTCACCCGTTTTTGTGATAAAAACATAGCCTTTCACACCAATGATGTCACCAAGGTCGATCAGGTGTTTCCACATCTTATCGTAAGCTGACTTGTCTTCGCCGGGTGAAATATCATCCCTCTTGATATACAATTGTATCCTTCCGCTACTGTCCTGGATCACAGCAAAGGAAGCCTTACCCATATCCCGGATGCTCATAATCCGGCCAGCCAGGCAGACAGATTCGAATTCGGCTTTTTTGTCTTCACTATAATTAGACTTAATAAAAGCAGCATGGGTATTTACCGGAAAGGCAGCAGCGGGATAGGCGTCAATACCCAATCCGCCCAGTGACTTTAACTTTTCCCGGCGAATGTTTTCCTGTTCTGAAAATATAGGATGAGACATGTTGATATCGCGTTTCTAAATTCCCGCAAATGTACTGTTAAAGCTTAAAGCATAAAGCTGAAAGCTTAAGGCGAATTGAAAAATGAATTAAGCTGCTGAAGTAAACGGCTAACGGTCAACGGTCAACGGTCAACGTGAGGAGGGCTGGTTTTTACCAGTTTTTGGCTTATTTTCGCAGCATAAATCCCGTGAAATGAAGTTTGAAAAGATTCATAATAAGGGGCAGGCCCAGCTTTTCCGGAATAGTTATATGGAAATGCTGACCAAAACCCACCCGCTGGTGATTTGGGGGATGTATATACCTGTGATTGTTTACTTTATCTATCTGAGTCATTTTCAGCTGGATTTCAGTTATACCAGTATTTTCTTCAATTTTCTGGCCGGAGGTTTTTTCTGGACTTTCTTTGAATATCTGATGCATCGTTTCGCATTTCATGCTATTGCGGAAAGTGAAAAGGCCCAGAAATTCATATATGTGATGCATGGGAATCATCATCATTTTCCCAGAGACAAAGAGCGTCTTTTTATGCCGCCTGTTCCGAGTATCATTATTTCTTCTTCCATATTCGGAATCATGTACCTGGCTATGAAAGAATATGCCTTCGTATTTTTCTCAGGATTTATTTTGGGTTATCTCATGTACGGCACCATGCACTTTGCGATCCATGCCTGGAATCCACCTTTTAAATGGATGAAACCCCTTTGGAGAAATCATCATCTGCATCATTACAAAGATGACCATAAAGGATTTGGTGTAAGCACAACCTTCTGGGACCGCGTTTTCGGAACCATGTTCGACCTGAAAAAAGAGAAGGAGGACAAGGAAAAAGTCAGGGAACTGATGTACTGACCGGATCAGACAAATAACCCGGATGTTAATATTTTTCCGTTACACCCAGTCCGAATAATGCAAAATCATACTTTACAGGATCGGTTTTATCCATTTCTCTGAGTGCCATGGTGAGTTCCATGGCTGTATGCCAATCAGTTTGTTTCCGCGTGATCAGTCCAAAACCACGTGCCACGCGGGACACATGCAGATCTACGGGGCAAATCAGATCCGCAGCTGATATATTCTTCCATATTCCAAAATCAACACCTTTTTTATCCTGTCGCACCATCCACCGCAAATACATGTTCAGTCTTTTGCAGGTTGAATTTCTTTCCGGACTGGCAATATGTTTCTGAGTTCTTGCAGGCGCATTTTTTAATGAAAAGAAACGCCTGTAAAAAATCGAAAGAGCCTTTCTGGCAAATTCATTATCGACAGGTGAATGTGGATTTAAGATTGTGTTTGTTTTGATGCCGGGCAGGTCAGAAGGCAAAAACGCCGATTCCAGTGAACTACTCTGATGATAGTGTGATTTCAAAAACCGGATAAAATATAACAGGTCAGTCGAATTGAAAGTGCGGTGCCTGAAATCGAGAAATCTTTTTAGATCGGCGGCGTCATGATTTTTGATGAAATCATAGGGTGCATCATCCATTAACTTCAACAATTCATTTGACTTGCGGATAATGGTGGTTCTGTTACCCCAGGCGAAAACGGCGGCAAAGAGACCGGCGATTTCTATATCCTGTTTCTTTGTGAAACGATGTGGCACGGAAACAGGATCCTTTTCAATAAATGAAGGATGGTTATATTCAAGTACTTTCTTTTCAAGAAAATCCTGAAGTTCTTTTTTGGTGCTGAAGGTTGACATATTAACCAATTGCCTGATCCAGATCTTCAATCAGATCGTCAGCATCCTCGATGCCTGCGCTGATCCGGATGAGGGAATCACTGAGACCGTTTTTCATTCTTTCCTCCCTGGGGATGGATGCATGCGTCATGCTGGATGGATGGCTGATCAGGGACTCAACACCACCGAGACTTTCAGCAAGTGAAAATAACCGGGTGGAAGACAAAACGCGTTTGGTCTCTTCTGCTGAATCATTTTTTAATTCAAAGCTGATCATGCCGCCGAATCCCCTCATTTGTTTGCTGGCGATTGCATAACCCGGATGATCAGTAAAGCCACACCAGTACACTTTATCAATTTTTTTGTTCCTGCGAAGCCAATGTGCAATTTTAGTCCCGTTCTCACAATGCCTGATCATGCGCAGTTCCAATGTTTTTATTCCCCTGAGCACGAGAAAGCAGTCTTGTGGGCCAGGTACAGCTCCACAGGATTTCTGAATAAAATATAACTGGTCACGCAATGTGGCATCGTTTATCATGAGACATCCATGAATTACATCACTGTGACCGCCGAGATATTTGGTGGCTGAATGAATCACTATATCGGCTCCGAGATCGAGTGGATTCTGCAAATAAGGAGATGCGAATGTATTATCTACGCAGAATAAGATATTTTTTTCTTTGGCGAGCGTTGCCACTGATGACAGATCTACAATATTCATCAATGGATTGGTCGGCGTTTCTGCCCAGATCAATTTTGTTTTCGCATTAATGAGCGATCGGATATTTTCAGGATTCTGCATATTCACATAGTGAAAATGAATTCCTGTTTTCTCAAATATTTTTGAAAAAAGCCGAAAAGTTCCTCCATACATATCATTGGCCGCTATCACTTCATCACCCGGCAGCAGAAGCCGGATTACTGCATCGGATGCAGCGACGCCACTACTGAATGAAAGGGCGAACCGGGCATTTTCAATCGATGCCAACGCGATTTCCAGGGCTTTCCTTGTCGGATTTGCCGAGCGCGCATATTCATATCCTTTATTTTCTCCCGGAGCTGCCTGCACAAAAGTAGATGTCTGGTAAATAGGCGGGATGATCGCACCCGTAGAAGGATCCGGCTCCATGCCTGCATGAATCACGCGCGTTGCAAATTTCATAAATGTTTTTTTTGATGCTTTACCAGCTGATGGGCAGATGTACTTCTTTGTTGTCCCACGCGATCATCAGGCTGGTTTTGTTTTTTTCCTTTCCTTCGAAACAAATCGTGAACACATCAATCATATCCGGTCTGGTAATTACTTTAACCGCTGTTCTCATGACATCTTTTTTCTGATCATATCCAAATGCACCCCAGGTATCCGTTTCCTTATTCACGACTATGATCCAGGTATCGGCGGAAGGGACAGCATACAGGGTATACCTTCCCTTGGGTAGTTTCTTACCGTCTATTTTTGTATCGCGGAAAAATTCGATTTCTGTCGCTTCGTTGGCACCCATTCGCCAGATCATATCATAGGGTACCAGATCCCCGAAAATACTGCGGTTGTTTTTCTGGGGCCGGCCATAAATAACTCTTGCTATCAGTGGGGCATCCATTTTATGTTGAATCTTCAGCACAGGGTAATCAACCGGATAATAACACATGTCCATTGGCGATTTGTCCAATGGAGGCAAGGCAGTCTGTGCGTAACCGAAAACCGATATGGTCAGGAGTAAAACGACCAGTACAAAGGGATTCCTAATTTTCATAACTATAAAATTAATCCGGGAATTGATATTAATTGCCGCGAAGGTAGAGCAGTTCGTGATATGCAAAGGTTTTTACATGGGGAAAGAAAAATTCATAGGCCATTTTTAACTCTTCATAATGGACCAGGAAGGCATCAAAAACCGGTTCCGCGTCATTTATATATTTTGCCCGATGACAAAGGCCCTTGAAACTGCTATGTATACCTTCGGTTGACCTGTAATGTAACAGCCAGTTTTGTGTCCGCATATAATAAAAGAACCGTTGAAATTTTTCGGGAAAATCATTCTGAAAAGGTTCTAACTGTATGTAAGTATTTTGGGAAAAAATAGCCAGCGCACCTTCTACAAATTCATATGGATCGTTTGCCAGGAAATGATCATATACGATATCCACAAAGGCACCCGCATAAGGTCCGGCTGTTTTTTTTAGAAATTCTTTAGCCTGACGCGTAGCCGGGTGTGAATCGGTATATTCATCAATTTTCCGGTGCAGGGTAATCCCCATTTGAACCCTGACAGCGTATTCAAATTTTTTCCTGCCTTTCACAAAATCGCTGATCATATTACCCGCCAATATATCCGGATCACCAAAAGACAAATAAGCATGTGCCAGGTAGTTCACTTCATTTTAATTTATACCCCCATTTCGTTAAAAATAAGCTATTCAGATTGAACAGGAAATGGGATGATTTAAGATCCGTGTTTGAAAATAACCGTTCAATACAAATAGATTATTTTTGCCTTCCACATAATAAAAACATGAATAAAGGTCCGGTCTCCCAGTATATCGCACATCATTACAGACATTTTAATGCGGCCGCTCTTATAGATGCCGCAAAAGGTTATGAAACTCACTTAACAGAAGGTGGTAAGATGATGGTTACTCTGGCGGGAGCTATGAGTACCGCAGAATTGGGTGTTTCGCTGGCCGAAATGATCCGTCAGAATAAAGTGCATATTATTTCCTGTACCGGTGCAAACCTGGAAGAAGATATTATGAACCTGGTGGCGCATTCGCATTATAAAAGAGTTCCCAATTACCGGGATCTCACTCCTCAACAGGAATGGGAACTTCTGGAACAGGGACTTAATCGTGTTACGGATACCTGTATTCCGGAGGAAGAAGCATTTAGAAAAATTCAAAAGCATATTGTAGAGTTATGGAAGGATGCTGAAGCAAAAGGAGAACGATATTTTCCACATGAATACATGTACAAACTGCTTCTCAGTAAGGTGATGGAAGATGGATATGAAATTGATCCCAAGGACAGCTGGATGATTGCGGCAGCAGAAAAAAATCTGCCCATGGTGGTTCCCGGCTGGGAAGATTCTACGATGGGAAATATTTTTTCTTCCTATATCGTCAAAGGCGAATTGAAAGCCGGCACCATGAAGAGCGGTATAGAATATATGGTATGGCTTTCGGACTGGTACCGGAAGAATTCGACTGGTAAGGGAGTTGGATTTTTTCAGATTGGCGGTGGAATTGCCGGCGATTTTCCCATATGTGTGGTGCCGATGATGTATCAGGATCTGGAATGGCATGATGTACCTTTCTGGAGTTATTTCTGCCAGATTTCTGATTCAACTACTTCTTACGGCTCTTATTCCGGCGCTGTACCAAACGAAAAAATTACCTGGGGTAAACTGGATATCCATACACCCAAGTATATTGTGGAAAGCGATGCAACCATCGTAGTGCCGCTTATTTTCGCCTGGATATTGGGATGGTGACAAACAAGTGTGGAAGTGTGGAAATGTGGAAGTGTTTTTTATGAATGGTTTATAGTGTTGATTGGGTTTTCATTGTAAAACTGCCGTATGAAAAAACTCGGAAATTATGTGACCGGTCGCTGGATCGAAGGGGAAGGTGACGGGCAAATACTGGCAGACGCAGTTTCGGGCCTGCCGCTTTATCGGGCTGGAACCGGGGGCCTTGATTTTTACGATGTACTTCAATATGCAAGAAAAGTTGGTAACCCTGCCCTGCGAAAAATGAGTTTTCACGATAGAGGCAGAATGTTAAAAGCACTCGCGTTTCATCTTCAGAAGCATCTCGAATCATTTTATCAGATCAGTTACCAAACCGGCGCAACGCGTGCAGATTCCTGGATTGATCTGGAAGGCGGCATCGGAAATTTATTTTCTTATGCTTCATTAAGGAGAAAATTTCCGGATCAGCCTTTTTGTGTTGATGGAGATCCGGTTGCGCTCGGTAAGAATCATACATTCATGGCACAACATATTCTTGTGCCGAAAGAAGGTGTGGCCATTCATATCAATGCATACAATTTCCCCGTGTGGGGCATGCTTGAAAAAATTTCGGTTAATCTGCTGGCAGGGATGCCGGCCATCGTAAAGCCTGCCACTTGCACAAGCTTTTTAACCGAAGCGGTGGTGCGGGAGATTCATGCATCCGGTATTTTGCCTCCGGGCGCCCTCCAGTTGATCTGCGGCAGCACCGGCAATTTGCTGGATCTTTTGAATGCTCAGGATGTGGTCACTTTTACCGGCTCAGCCTCAACGGGTTTAAAATTAAAATCCAATCCTGCCATACTCCGGGAAAATGTTTCATTTACGATGGAAGCAGATTCCCTCAATTGTATTGTATTGGGAGCGGATGTTGAACCTGACATGCCGGAATGGGAAATTTTTGTGAAAGAAGTCCGAAAGGAGATCATAGTAAAAGCCGGACAAAAATGTACAGCTATCCGAAGGATATTCGTGCCGGAAGATAAGTTTGATGAAATGCGAAAATCGATTTCAAAAGCGTTATCACAAACATTGATCGGAAATCCCATGAACGAAAAAGTGAGAATGGGATCTCTGGCTGGTCAGGATCAACGGACCGAAGTAAAACAAAAGGTTCAAAAATTACTGGCCTCTTCTCATATTATCTATGGCTCGCTGGACAGCGTAGAACTTGTCGATGCGGATATCGTTAAGGGTGCATTTATGAGTCCGCTGCTTTTGGAAAGTCTAAACCCGTTTTCTGAAAATGGCGCACATGATATCGAAGCATTCGGACCGGTCAGCACGCTGATGCCTTATCGAAATTCCGACGATGCCATTGAGCTTTCCAGAAAAGGAAAGGGTTCACTTTGCAGTACAATAGTAACTTCTGAGGATGCGATTGCGAAAGATTATGTTACAGGTGCTGCAACCCATCATGGCAGGATTTTAGTCCTGAACCGACATGATGCAAAAGAAAGCACAGGTCATGGATCTCCACTGCCTATGCTTGTACATGGTGGTCCGGGAAGGGCTGGGGGCGGAGAAGAAATGGGCGGAGCCCGCGGAATAAAACATTATATGCAAAGAGCCGCAATTCAGGGATCCCCGGATAGTATAACAGCGATCACTTCAGTATATCAGGCACACGCGATGCAAAAGCTGGATGAAAAACATCCCTTCAAAAAATATTTTGAAGAATTAAAAATCGGAGACAGCGTGCATACGGCATCACGTCTCATACTGGATGCAGATATCGACCAGTTTGCTGATATCAGTGGTGATCATTTTTACGCTCACGATGAGCATGGTGTATTTGAAGATACCATGTTTGAAAGACGGGTTGCACATGGTTATTTTATATTAAGTGCAGCAGCCGGCTTATTCGTTGATGCTGCCAAAGGACCGGTGCTGCTGAATTATGGAATAGACGAATGCCGATTTCTAAAACCCGTATATGCCGGCACGACGATTGCAGTCCGGTTTACCTGTAAGGAAAAAACCGAACAGGATTTAAGAGATGAAAGGGATATCCCGAAAGGCATTGTGAAATGGTACGTAGATGTTTATGATGAAACAGGCGATTCGGTCATGATTGCAACCATACTTACCATGGTAAGAAAAAAAATATAAGTTATGCAGGAACAAGCGACTGGTTATGTAAAATCAGAAAGGCACGGTTTAATGATGTCAATTGAATTTTATCATCCGCAAAGTAATTCACTGCCGACAGCATTGTTGAACGAATTGGCTAATGAGATACATGATGCCGGTATAGATGATGAAATAAAAGTTGTCGTTCTGAGATCTGCAGGTGAAAAAGCTTTTTGCGCAGGGGCTTCCTTTACCGAACTTTCACAGATCAATAGCAGTAGTCAGGGGGAAAACTTTTTTAATGGATTCGCGCGTATTATAAACAGTATGCGCAAGTGTCCGAAATTTATCCTTGTACGTGTACAGGGAAAATGTGTTGGAGGCGGGGTCGGGATTGCTGCCGCCGCAGATTACGCCATTGCTTTAACAGGTGCCGATGTAAAACTTAGCGAACTGGAGATCGGAATTGGACCATTCGTAGTGGGACCCGCTGTTGAACGCAAATTGGGACTTGCTGCCTTTTCAGCGCTGGCCATTGACGCTTCTGCGTGGCGGACTGCAGAATGGGCAAAAACACGCGGACTTTATTCAGAAGTACATGCAAATATCCAGGATCTCGACGAATCTCTTGAAAGGCTGATTTATCGTCTCAGTCATTCCAGTCTGCAGGCGATCAAAGAAATTAAAAAAATGCTTTGGCATGATACAGCCCACTGGGATCAGCTGCTTGCTGAACGAGCTAAAATCAGTGGAAGCCTGATCATTACTCCCATGGCGCAAAAAGCCATATCCCTATTCAATAAGGCCTGACTAATCCGCGCCCAGGTCATTGTAAGTATACAATGGATCAAGAGAGCTATCAGGTGTCATGGTGAAAACGGTATTCAGCAGCCCGTCTTTTAAACCATACACGAGACCGTGCAGGTCCGGACCCTTACGGTGTTGCCATGCCCGCTGAATGATGGAAGTTTTAGCCAGATGTAAAACCTGTTCCTGCACATTGAGTTCGGTCAGTCTGTCTTCTCTTTCTTCCTGAATTGAAATGGCTTCCAGTTCTTCGCGGTGTAGTCGGTACACATCCTTAATATTTCGCAACCACATATTGAGCACCTGCTTGAAATCGTGATTTGTCATGGCAGCTTTTATTCCTCCGCATCCATAATGTCCGCATACGATCACATGTTTGACTTTAAGATGGACGACCGCATACTCCAGCACGCTGAGCAGATTTACATCCGTATGGACAACCATATTCGCGATATTCCGGTGAACAAAAATTTCACCGGGTTGGGTCCCGGTGATTTCATTGGCAGGCACACGGCTGTCGCTGCAACCGATCCATAAAAATTCAGGCGATTGAATGGTGGCAAGCGCTTTAAAATATTCGGGATCATCCGCTTTTTTTTCGGCTGCCCATGCTTTATTTTCCAACAATAGTTTTTCTATGGATCGCATATTTTAATTTTTATTTAGTGCATGCTTGCTACGGTATATTCATGAATAGTAGACTGATCGTGAACCAGCTGATGGCCGGCCTTAAAGCGACTTTTTTTGATTTCAACAACGATGTTTTTTAAATGGGCGTGTTGAAGAAATTCATTCACGACATCAATAATATCCTTGTCGATAAAATCCGCACGGGTCATATCGATCAGTACAAATGCGTCAGCCGGTACAGTTTCAAGTTTTTCTTTTACAATGGGCTTATTCAGAAATGATATATCCTTCCTGAACCGGACGAGATATTTATTATCGTCATGAACGACCATCACGGCAGATTTAAAATTACTTTTAATCAGGGAGAATAAGGCGATCAGCGTTCCGATAATAATGCCCGCTAACAGGTCAGTGAACAATATGGCAATTATTGTAATAGTAAATGGAACGAACTGATCCCAACCCTTTTGATAAACTTCTTTAAAAATAGCCGGTTTAATCAGTTTGTAACCTGTCATAATCAGGATGGCTGCCAGAGCGCTCAGTGGAATTTTATTCATCAGGCCGGGTATAAACAAAACACTCAGCAGGATCAGAAACCCATGCAAAATGGCTGAAAATTTGCTCTTGGCACCGGCCTCCACATTGGCAGAACCTCTGACTATAACGGAGGTCAGTGGTAGTCCTCCCAGCAATCCGGAAACGATATTCCCTATTCCCTGTGCCTTCAATTCCTGATTTGCTGGTGTTCTTCTCTTTAGGGGATCCAGTTTGTCGACGGCTTCAATACCCAGAAGGGTTTCAATGCTGGCGACCAATGCGATTGTAAGTCCTGTGATCCATACATCGACATTATTCAAATATTCCCATTTGGGAAACATAAAAAAACTGCTAAAGGATTCAAAGTCTGTTGCGATTGGAAGATTAACCAACTGCGATATATTCAAAGATGTACGTGTTCCCGGAATTGAAAAAAATACATTTATTAATATTGCTACGACCACAACTACCAGAGGACCTGGTAAATTTCTGAAAAATTTTTTCTTCTTCAATGCCGGTCTGTCCCAGATAATGAGTAAGATTATAGAGATTACACCTATCATTAATGCGAAGGGAGTAATGTTATTTACAGAATTAATCAGATCTGAAAAGGTATTATTACTGTCAATCTTTTGAATAAAAGTTTCATCACCGGAATAATCTTTATCATAGCCGATCAGATGCGGAAATTGTTTCAGAATCAGTATGAGTCCTATCGAAGCGAGCATACCGCGGATCACACTATTTGGAATATAGTCACCAATAATTCCGGCTTTTAAAAAGCCAAGGATCACCTGGAGAACACCGGCAATGACGATGGATAAAAGGAAGGCTTCGTATGCAGGCATTTTCCCAATGGCGACTGCTACGATGGCTGTAAGGCCTGCAGCCGGTCCACTGATACTTAGAGAGGAGCCGCTAAGCAAACCAATCACAATGCCACCGACCATTCCGGCAATGATGCCGGAAAATAATGGAGCACCGGAGCCCAGCGCAATGCCAAGGCATAATGGCAAGGCAACCAGGAATACAACTATGGAAGCAGGAATATCTGCTGCTGCATTTTTAAAGAGCTTTCTCATAAACTTTGACGATTAAGGAATATACAATAGCCATCCTTAAGGGACGACAAGATAATTAAAAAATAAAATGAGAAATGCTATTCGTTTGGAGGAGGAATCAATATTTCATCAGCATCCCGGATCAACAGGGTTTCATCGTGAGGATGTCTATTATTGTCTGGTGCAAATAAAATCTCACTACCTGTATGGTAAGAATGTAGTGATAAAAAAGCATCTTTTCCGAATTGGAATTTTGATTTTGCACCATCCAGGTCATGTGTTAATTCTTCTGTAACCTGTCCTGACGAAAGCCAGGCGGCGATACGCTGGAAGGGAAGAACCTGGATGCTCAGCACCAGGATCAGAAAGTATGATATCAGTTTTTTTAAAATCATGAACGGGTGCAAATTAGACATCAAAATGAAAAACTAAAATGCAAAGAGAAATTTTAACAAGCTTATACAGGATTATTTATTTCTGTTATATATTCAGACCACCACATACACTGATCACCTGGCCGGTTATATAGCTGCTCAGATCAGAAGCCAGAAACAAAGCAGTATCGGCCACTTCTGCTGCGCTGCCAAAGCGGTTAAGGGGTATTTTCGCCAGAAATGACTTGGCGCTTTCTTCATCCTGTAAATAATGCGTCATATCAGTTTCAACGAAACCGGGTGCAATGGCGTTACAACGGATATTACGGCTTCCCAGTTCGTGTGCGATCGATTTGGTAAAACCGATAATACCGGCTTTAGAGGCTGCATAACTCGACTGACCTGCATTTCCGCGGAGACCAATAATGGAACTCATATTCACAATGGAGCCTTTTTTTGCTTTCATCATGGGCTTGATCACTTGTTTGGTCATATTGAAAACGCTCTTCAGATTTGTTTCCATCACTTCATCCCACTGAATGGGATTTAAACGCATCAACAAACTATCTTTGGATATGCCAGCATTATTTATACAAACGTCTACCGTGCCATGCTCAGCGATGACATCATTGACAAATTTTTCACAGTCGTCATATGATCCGGCATTGCTCTTATATCCTTTTGCCTTTACGCCAAACGAATGGAGTTTATTTTCAAGTGCCCCGGCCTTTTCTTCACTTGAAAGAAAACTAAACGCAATATGTGCCCCATGCTCCGCCATCCGGAGTGCAATTGCTTCGCCGATTCCACGTGCAGCTCCTGTAATGATTACTATTTTACCTTCTAAAAGTTTCATTTCATCGCATTAAGTAGCTCAAATATATAAACTCGAAAGTTTGCCGGTAAATATAAATATTAATTTAAGCCTTTCCCGCGAACCATGAATTTTAATAACAGAAAGAATTTATTATTATTTTCTCTGGCTGCAGAAACCTTTCTTTCCAGCTATGGCCTCCTGTTAGGTGAACAAACCGCCATCGTTTCCATCTTCTATCTGGTAGCATCTTTGTGTTTCATCATTTCTATTTTACTATTACCAAAGGCGGCACTTCCATCTTTGCGGGATTTACAAAGGGATTCGTTTCTGAAATGGCCCTTACTGATATTAATGTTCGTGCTGGCATTCTTCACGGCCAGGTACTGGATGGATCAGATTCCCCTTGATCCTGATTTTGCAGATATGCTTCCGATCATAAAGGTGATGAACGAAAGGTTGATACATGGAGAGTGGAGGCATATTTATGATCCGATACCCGAAATCTGGAATGGCACCCGACCCATTTATCTGCCCGCCATGTGGCTTCCTTATGCCCCGGCTGTCATATTGAGTCTGGATATGCGTTGGGTTACCGTGGTTGCCGTTCTCCTGAGTTTTACAATCGTTTTATTCAATATCCGACTCAGGGGAAACCGTTATTTTGGATACAGCCAGGTTGCGATTGCTTCCGTTTTATTCTGGTGGATTTTTGCAAGAAATGATGTACATAGTCTGATAAGCATGAGCGAAGAAGGCGTTGTTATTTTCTATTTTGTTCTGTTGAGTCTTGCCATCATTTCTCAAAATGCATTCCTGATGGGATTAGCCGCTTCCTGTTGTTTTTTGAGCCGTTATAGTATGATTGGATGGTTAGCTCCCTGCCTTATATTTTATGCTTTTAGAAGGAACTTTCGCGGTCTTCTTGTTTTTTTCCTGACCGTTGCGGGTTGTTTCTTTTTGTTTTTTTTAATTCCGTTTGGATATAAAACATTTGAACAAATGATATCCCTGCCTGCACTCTATGTGAATTTTTCAAAACATGTTTGGGAATTTAGCCCGGAAGTTTTTTGGTTGAATCCCGGACTTGCAAAGTTCTTTGGACCTCACCGAATGGGAATACTTCACTCCATGCTGATCATAATGAGCTTTGTTGTTCCTCTCTTATTTATGGGCTTTTGTCTGATACAAAAAAAATGGAAGTTTCAGAATATTAATCTTGCCTGTTTTAAACTCAGTGTGGTTGTATTTTATCAATTCATCGACGTGCCATATGGCTATCTTTTTTACACTTCATCTTTTGTCAGTTTGATTATTGCCGGCACGCTTCTTACGCAGAGTGTTGAGTAAAATATGAAAATATGAAAGTATGGAAATGTGGAAGTTTAGGCTAAATCATACATTTTCATACTTCCATATTTCCAAATTTTCATACTTGCCTTAACATTTCAAGTAGTTCGTCAACGTATTGACGGTCGTTAGAGAGCCGGGGAACCTTATGCTGACCGCCCAGTTTTCCTTTCTTACGCAGCCAGCTGATGAAGAGTCCTTTCGGAACAGATTTTACAAGAGGCGGCCTCAGGGCTATATCCTTATGACGTTTGGCCTCATAGTCGCTGTTCAATTCCTTTAATGCTTTGTCCAGTTCTTCCGAAAAAATGTTCAGGCTCGCCGGTTCTTTCTCGAATTCCACCAGCCATTCATGTGCCCCATTGGAATGGTCTCCGAAATAAACGGGAGCAGCTGTATAATCATTTACTACAGCTCCCGATTTATTCGCCGCTTCTACAATTGCTTTATCGGCATTGTCCACAATCAATTCTTCCCCGAAGGCATTTATGAAATGTTTGAGCCTGCCGCTCACCTTAATCCGATAAGGTTTTAATCGGGTAAATTGAATCGTGTCGCCCAGAAGATAACGCCAGAGACCTCCATTCGTACTTATTACCAATGCATAATTTACGCCCGGCTCCACATCATTCAATCCAATGGTTTGCGGATCCGGTTTCCCGTATTCTCCCACGGGCATGAATTCCATAAATATGCCGTGGTTTGTAAATAATAACATACCCTCTTCTCCCGGAGAATCCTGTGCAGCAAAAAATCCTTCACTGGCATTATACATTTCGAGGTAATTGATATCGCCCCCGATGATTTTTGCGAATTGCTCACGATAGGGTGTGAAAGAAACACCGCCATGAATATACAATTCCAGAGATGGCCAGACCTCGAGGATATTATTTTTCCCGGTCATTTCCAGAATCCTTTTCATCAGAACCAGTGTCCATGTCGGCACACCCGAAATAGACGTGACGTTTTCCCTGATTGTGGTTTCTGCCAGCTGTTCAATTTTATTTTCCCATTCATCCAAAAGAGCAATATGCAATTCGGGTGTTCGGATCCAATGACCCCAGAAGGGAGAATTTTGCAATAAGACAGCACTCAGATCCCCGTACTGTACATCGGCATTTACCTGATTGATTGTATGACTACCGCCGATGACCAATCCTTTCCCTGTCAGCAGATCAGATTCGGGATATGCATAATAATACATCGTGAGTACATCTTTCGCCCCGAGAAAATGATTGTTCTGCAGGCTTTCTTCGCTGATTGGAATGAATTTGCTTTTATCGCTGGTTGTTCCGCTGCTTTTTGCAAACCAGTTGATCGGGGTATTCCAGAGCAGGTTTTCTTCGCCCTGCATAATCCGCTGGATATATGGTTTGATGTCGTCATATTCATGAATGGGAACAGCCTTTTTAAATTCTTTTATGGAGAATAATTTGGAAAAATTATACTTACGGCCGAATTCAGTGTATTGTGCGGATGTAACTAAATCCTGCAGTACTTCGCGCTGAACAGCAATCGGGTCGAGCACCCATTGTTCAATTTGCCAGCGTCTCATCCTGGCCAGTCGCGATATGGCAGGACTTAATAATTTCAAAATTCGTTGGTATAATTCATAGAGAATAGCCTATCCTGCTGCCCGTAAAACATCAAATGACAGGTCTTGAAGCTTCTTCATGAAGATAATCTTTTCGCTTCAATTCAAAATTTTTACCGAGGTACAAACGACGAACCTGCTCATCGGCAGCGAGTTCCTCTGCCGTTCCATGCTTAAATATTTTTCCTTCAATGAGCAGATATGCGCGATCGCAGATCGAAAGTGTTTCGTTTACATTATGATCGGTAATAAGAATTCCTATGTTTTTGTATTTCAATCGTGCCACAACGGCCTGTATATCTTCGACAGCGATGGGATCCACCCCGGCGAATGGTTCATCCAACAGAATGAATTTAGGATCAACTGCGAGAGCACGCGCAATTTCGGTACGTCTTCTTTCTCCCCCACTCAGGGAATCACCATTGTTTTTCCGAACATGATGCAGACGAAATTCGTCCAGAAGTGCTTCCAGCTTTTCCCGCTGATCTTTCTTGGGCATTGAGGTCATCTCCAGGATGGCCTTGATATTATCTTCAACAGATAATTTTCGGAAAACGGATGCTTCCTGCGGTAAATAACCCAGCCCCAATTGGGCTCTTTTGTACATGGGCAGCCGGGTGATATCGCGGTCGTCGAGAAAAACCTGACCCTCGTCCGGCTTGATCAGTCCGACGACCATATAAAATGTTGTTGTTTTCCCCGCTCCATTGGGTCCCAGAAGTCCGACAATTTCACCCTGTTTAACATTTACTGAAACATGGTCAACCACGGTTCGGTTATGATAGCTTTTTACGAGATCGCTTGTATGAATGGTTAGACTCAAGACCGTACTATTTGGACAAAAATACCAGAAGAATGTGTAATGGGTTCATTTTAAAATAGTTTAACAGGTGCTTGTGTTATAGTGCTATTGAATTAAGTTTGCAATCCACAAATAAACCGTTCTGGAACCCACTGATGAAGGTCATTGAACATATCCGCCAGGCCAAAGACACAGCCGTTTCCTTTGAAATTCTTCCGCCTCTGAAGGGGAAGACCATTAGCTCGATCTATGACCATTTGGATCCTCTGATGGAGTTCAACCCGGCATTTATCAATGTGACCTATCACCGTAGTGAAACGATGTTCAAGAAGAAGAGTGATGGCACATTTGAAAAGGTTGAAGTAAGGAAAAGGCCCGGCACAGTCGGTATTTGTGCCGCTATCATGAACCATTATCAGGTTGACGCGGTGCCCCATCTGATCTGTGGCGGATTTGGAAAAAGGGAAACAGAAGATGCGCTGATTGATCTCCATTTTCTGGGTATTGATAATGTACTGGTTCTAAGGGGCGATGCGCCAAAAAATGAAGCTGCTTTTACTCCTGAGCCTGGTGGTAATCAGTATGCCATCGATTTGCTGAAGCAAATCGTAAATCTGAACCAGGGTTTATATCAGGAAGAAGACATAAAAAACGGCAGTAAAACAAATTTCTGCATCGGCGTTGCGGGATACCCTGAAAAACATTTTGAATCACCGAACCTGGAAACGGATATGAAGTTTCTGAAAGCGAAGGTCGATTCAGGTGCTGAATATATCACTACGCAGATGTTTTTCGATAATCAGAAATTTTTTGATTTTGTAAAAACCTGCAGGGAAAACGGTATCGATGTTCCCATTATACCCGGATTAAAACCCATAACAAACAAAAAACAACTCACTCTTTTACCAAAGGTTTTTCATGTAGATATTCCACCGGATCTCTCTGATGCCGTTATGAAATGCAAATCAGATGAAGAGGTGGAAATCATCGGCACAAGATGGTTATTGCAGCAAAGCCAGGAATTGAAAAAAGCGGGCGTTCCGGTTTTGCACTATTATACACTGGGCAAACCAAAAGTTATCTGGAATGTTGTGAAAGAACTGGTATAAGCAAAACCTATGGCATATACTGACTATTATAAAATTCTTTGCATATCTAAAACAGCCTCCGAAGATGATGTCAAAAAAGCCTATCGCAAACTGGCCAGGAAATTACATCCTGATCTGAACCCCAACGACAAAGAAGCGAATAAAAAATTTCAACAGATTAACGAGGCCAACGAGGTACTCAGTGATCCGGAAAAAAGAAAAAAATACGATCAGTACGGAGAACAATACGGAGAGAACTGGGAAAATGCCGAGCAGTTTGAAAAGGCCCGTCAGTCAGGTGCATATGCTGGTCAGCGGAGATCCGGACAGTCCTCAAATCCATTTTCGGATTTTGGAGGCGGGGAGGATTTTGGAGAAGGGCAATATTCAGATTTTTTTGAGCAGATGTTTGGTTCCGGTGCCCGGGGATCCGGATCCCGGAATACGAAATTCCGGGGCCAGGACTATCAGGCAGAATTGCAACTATCCCTTCGTGATGCGGCAAAAACACATACTCAGACTTTAAAGGTCAATGAAAAAAATATCCGCATTACCATTCCGGCAGGTGTGGAAGATGGTCAGGTGATCCGATTGAAAAATCATGGGGCACCGGGGACCAATGGCGGCCCCAACGGAGATTTATATATTACATTCCGGATATCTGATGATTCTGTTTTCAAGCGGGTAGGAAATGATTTATATATAACGCTCAGCGTGGATTTATATACGGCGGTGCTGGGCGGAGAAGTGATGGTCGACACGCTGGATGGAAAAATAAAACTAAAAGTGAATCCCGGAACACAGAATGGAACAAGATCCCGGTTGAAAGGCAAAGGTTTCCCGGTATATAAAAAAGAGGGATCTTTTGGTGACCTTTTTGTTACTTATCATGTTTTGATCCCCACGAATCTTACTGAAAGACAAAACGAACTTTTTACCGAACTTTCGAAAATGAAATAAACGTCCGGATGTCAGACGAAGAATTAATACCACTGGAAACCTTCTGCACCTTTTATCAGGTTGAACAGAGTTTTGTAGAAACACTTGAATCCTATGGATTGGTTTCTATCAGTTCAAGGGCAGAACAACGTTTTATATTAACGGAAGAAGTGGTGGAACTGGAAAAATTCAGCCGGTTGTATTATGATCTGAATATAAATGTCCCGGGAATAGATGCACTGAAACATCTGCTCGAAAAATTAAAGGAACTTCAGCTGGAAACAGAAAATTTAAAAGCAAGGCTTCGCATTTACGAATAACAAAATAAAAATAGTGATAAAGAATTTTTTACTTTGTCTCCTTGTGGGGGCATTGAATACCGTTGCGTTTTGCCAGGCACCCGCTGACTCGCTGTTATACATGAAAACGAGTTATATGATCCCAATGCGGGACGGGATTTTATTAAATACCATCGTGCTCACGCCGGTCGATCAGCATGCGGCATATCCTTTTCTGATAAGCAGGACACCCTATGGTATCGATGGAACTTATCCTGCGGGAAATAAGGTTATTTCATTGCCGACACGGTTTCTTTATTATGAAATGGCAACAGAGGGATATATTTTCGTTTTCCAGGATATACGTGGCAGATTCAAAAGCCAGGGCAGATTTGAAATTCATCAATCACTGATAAGTCAATTTCAAAAAGGAGCTGTCGATGAAAGTACGGATACCTGGGATACGATTGACTGGCTGCTGCATAATGTGAAAAATAATAATGGCAACGCCGGTATAACAGGAGTTTCCTATCCGGGTTGGCTGGCACTGGTTGGGTCTGTGAATCACCACCCCGCACTGAAAGCGTCCTCTGAGCAGGCTTGCATGTCAGATTTATTTCTTGGCGACGATTTTCATCACAATGGCGCTTTCCGTTTGAGTTATGGATTTGAATATACCTATGAGCTGGAAAACAATAATACAAATAGTGATATTCATTTTCCCGCATATGATTTATTTGATTGGTATTTAAATCTCGGGAGCCTCAAAAATGTAAACAAAGAATATTTTCATAACAGAATCACGACCTGGAATCACTTTGTGGAACACCCTGACTATGATAGTTTCTGGCAGAAAAATTCACCACTTTCCTATGCTGCCAAAGTTGAGATTCCACAACTTCATGTGGGCGGTTTTTTTGACCAGGAAGATCTGAATGGACCGCAATTGATGTACGGACAAATGGAAAAATCGGATGAGAAAAATATGAATCATATTGTTCTCGGACCCTGGTATCATGGGCAGTGGGCGAGATCAAAAGGAGACAGCATCGGACTTATTAGTTTTGGCAGCAACACGGGTGAGGCATTTCGCGTGCTTCAAAAAAAATGGTTTGATTATTATCTCAAAGGTATAGGCGATGGAAAATTTGACGAGGCTTATATTTTTCAAACCGGATCCAATATCTGGAAAACATATACCAGCTGGCCACCGAAGCAGGCAACAACCCAGGCTCTCTATGCGGGTCCTGATGGGATAGCCTCATTTTCGAAACCGGTGAAAGATGGCAGTATTTCTTATATCAGTGATCCTCAAAAGCCTGTTCCCTATCGTGAACTGCCAATCGAAGCAACTTACGGCATCGGGAGTCGCTGGCGGCCCTGGCAGGTGGAAGATCAGCGTTTTGTTTATACGAGACCTGACGTGATCAGTTTTACAACCGGGATTTTAAAAGAAGATATGGTGGTTACCGGTGCGGTGAACGCACATTTGTTTGCTTCAACCACCGGAACCGATGCAGACTGGATTGTCAAATTGATCGATGTATATCCCGAATGGGATTCTGCGAATTTCAAGCTAAGCGGCTACCAGTTGCCCATTACCATGGAAGTATTCCGAGGCAAATTCAGGAAAAGTTTTACTAAACCGGAAGCTCTTGTGCCAGGCAAACCGGAAGAATTTGTAATCGGACTGCATCAGATAAATCATATGTTTAAGAAGGGGCATCGAATGATGATCCAGGTGCAGAGTAGCTGGTTTCCTATGATCGACCGGAATCCCCAAACATTTGTTCCCAATATTTTTGAAGCGAATCCTTCCGATTTCATAAAAACCACTAACACGATTTATTTTTCAGCGCAGTATCCGACAAGAGTAGATCTGTCCGTCATACAATAGCTTACATGACCTGAATCTGCGTCCGGTTCAAAAATTAGTGAATACTTCGTCCGGCGTTATGTGTTAAGCGTCCGGCGTTATGTGTTGAGCGTTAGGCGTTATGCGTTGAGCGTTAGGCGTTGAGCGTTAAGCCTTTGAAAGTAATTCTTTCACCATTGAACTGATGGATTTACCATCGGTTTTTCCCGCGAGTTGTTTGGTGGCAACTCCCATTACTTTCCCCATATCAGCCGGTGAATTTGCACCCGTATCGGCGATGATTTTCTGCAGAATGGTTTTAAGTTCCTGCGGACTCATCTGAGCAGGCAGAAATTTTTCTATGATAGCGATTTCTTCCTCTTCCTTAACTGCCAGATCCCGTCGGTTCTGGGCGGTATATATTTCCAGAGAATCCTTTCTTGATTTGAGCAACTTCTGCAGGAGTTTTACCTCATCCTCTTCTTTCAAATCCCCACCCGCTCCTTCTGAAGTTTTGGCGAGTAAGATGGCTGCCTTTATAGCGCGAAGGGAGCGCAGGGCTTTTTCATCCTTGGCTAACATGGCCGTCTTTAAATCAGTCATTACTTTTTGTTCAAGACTCATATTATAAATTATAATTTATTAACATTTAACTGTTTGGCTCTCGATTTTTGTAAGAAAGACTTTGCGAAACTCTTCATTTCTACAGCAAGATCATCATGACGGGTAGCTTTTTTAAATGTATCGGCCATAGTCATAATGGTTTGGTAGAAAAAGTCCTCCATTTCGTCGATCATCATATCCTTTGTCCACAGGTCGATACGTAGTGCGGCTTTGTCAGATCCGTCCCAGAGGGAAAGCAGGAAGGCCTTGGCTTTCCGGGTGTTTTCAGGACTATTATCTGGGGCGCTCCAGCTGATATCAGACGGCATTTTATTTTCATCCAGCAAAACCTGTATTTGTATGGAATTTTCGGTCATTTTTTATTGAGATTTCATGGGAAAACGGTCATTGTTTCCCCGGTTACCGGGCGAAGTTACTGTGAAAAAACATGGATTTTCCATCATATTATCCGGGGAATAAACTGCGGAAATTACGAGAAGGCGGTTCAAGTATTTATGCGCTTTCATTCCAGTATGTTATTAGATAAATTTACAGTAGTTCGTTTTCCGTCATCCGTCATCCGTCATCCGTCATCAAAATCCGTACTATGAAAAATCTTTACCTAAAGGGGTTGTTCATCTCCGTGAGCCTGCTTATTTTTTCCTGTCCGTCGCTCTATTCCCAATGTACGTGTACCGGTGGAATTCCTGCAACAGCTGTTGATCAGACCATCGCAATTTCCCCTACCACCACGAGCACACTTAATTTTTCTTTCCAGCAGTTTAACCCTGCCATCGGGAATCTCGCCTGCGTAGCCCTCCATGATACAATCACAGGAAATTCAGTAACAGGTGCTGGTAATACCGGTCCCGACAGTACGGCTTTTCTTTTCCAGCTTACGCTGACGAATAAAATTGCCGGACCCGGAATCACGATGACACATGTTTATAATTCCGTACACGGATATGATACCCTGGCGCCCTTTGGTATTCCCGGAGATACCATTACATACGGGCCTGAAAATATTATCACGTTTCCCACCGGTATCGCAAATACAGGAGGTAATGCTGCTTACCTCGGACTGGGTACCGTCAATTTTACCTATTCCATAAACGGTGGTATGATTACCCTCGATGGAGGATCCAATTACAATTCTTCGGTAACGACCGTGATAGGTGGTACCCTGAAACTAACCTACTATTGGTGCCCAACCATACCGCTGGGTACAGCAATCAGCAATTTTTCAGTATTTAAGAAAAATGGGAGCATCTCATTACAATGGCTTGGCACGACAGATCAAAAGGATATAATCTATGAAATTGACTACAGCAACGACAACGAACATTGGCAGTCTGCAGGCACCGTCCCGGCTGGATCTGCTCCAGAGGGTACTGTTGCACAATACGAGTATCAATACAACCCTTCTAAAGCTGATGTGGGAGACATATACTTCCGCATCAAACGCACGGATGCCGAAGGAAATGTAGTCTATTCGGTGATTAAGGCAGTGAACCTTCAATTGGAGGATCAGCGTGCCGGAATTCAGATTTATCCAAACCCGGTAAATCAGAAAATATTAATCCAGTTTGATGAACAACAAACCGGGCAATACAGCCTGGAATTGGTTGGTACTACTGGTCAGGTAATTGTCAAAAAACAGGTTCAGCTTTCAGGCTCAAGTCTGACCAATATGGACCTTTCCAGAAAACCAGCAAGTGGTATTTACTTCCTCCGGGTAGTGAATACAGCCAATAACCATCAGTTCCTGACTAAGGTGATCGTGAACTGATTTTTTTCCGTAGGTTTGTCAGGTATAAAAACTATATAATGGAATACAATACTACGCGTAATCATCTGATTATGCGTGAATACGGCCGCCACATCCAGCGGATGATCGAATACCTTCTGACCATTGAAGATCCGGCGCTCCGTGAAAAAAATGCTGCTGTTGTAATTGAGTTGATGGGATTTCTGAATCCCCATCTGAAAAACGTGGAGGATTTCCGACACAAACTATGGGATCATCTTTTCCTTATTTCCGATTTCAAACTCGATGTTTCTTCTCCTTACCCGATTCCTACTGCGGAAACGCTGAAGCCAAAGACAGATCCGCTTCCTTACCCGAAACGCTACCCGAAACATGCTCATTTGGGAAAGAATCTGGAACTGATCATAGATAAAGCGTTACAGGAAGAAAATCCGGAAAAGAAAAATGGTTTTGCAAATGCGATCGCTTATTACATGAAGCTCGCTTATAATAACTGGCACAAGGAAACAGTACATGACGATGCCATACAGGGAGAGCTGACTGCGATCACCAACGGACAACTTGAATTTACCAACACGCCATTCGTGCGAAGTTTCCGCCCAAGTGATAACCGCGAAAGAACCGGTGGTTACGGATACGACCGTAATAAACGCAATCAGAAATTTCAACGTAACAACAATAATAACAATCGTAATAACAACGATCGCGGCGGAAGCAAATTCAAAAAGAAAAGATACTAGTGAATTCCTTTGAAGTAACCGGTGGCAAACGGTTAAAAGGAGAAATCATCCCACAGGGAGCCAAAAACGAAGCGCTCCAGGTTATCAGCGCTGTACTTTTATCGAAAAGTAAAATCACCATTTCTAATATTCCGGATATTCTGGATGTAAACCTCCTTATTGAGGTATTACAGGAAATGGGTGTCAAAATCGATCGTCCTTCACGTCATGAATGCAGTTTCCAGGCCGACGATGTGAATGTGGATTACATCAACAGCGAAACCTTCAGGAAAAAAAGCGGGCGGTTACGTGGTGCCGTTATGCTGGCAGGCCCACTCCTTGCCCGGTTCAAATTAGCTTTTGTTCCCAAACCCGGAGGTGATAAAATTGGCAGGAGAAGACTGGATACTCACATGACCGGTTTCGAAAAACTGGGTGCACGTTTTTCTTATCATTCCGGCGATGATTATTTCCTTCTGGAAGCACCTGAACTCAGGGGCACCTATCTGCTTCTCGAAGAACCTTCTGTTACCGGCACAGCCAACATAGTGATGGCAGCGAGCCTTGCGATTGGCATCACTACTATTTACAATGCAGCCTGTGAACCTTATATACAACAACTCTGTCTCATGCTTAATCGTATGGGTGCAAAGATTGCCGGCATTGGCAGTAATCTGCTGGTGATTGAAGGAGTGAAGGAACTAAAAGGGACCGAACACCGTATGCTGCCCGACATGATCGAGATCGGTTCTTTTATCGGGATGGCAGCCATGACTCAAAGTGAACTGCTGATAAAGGACTGTCGCGTTTTGGAGCTTGGTCAGATACCTGATAAATTCCGTCAGCTGGGGATACAGCTGGAGATACGGGGAGACGATATATTTGTTCCCCAACAGGACCTGTACACCATTCAAACATATCTTGACGGTTCGGTACTTACCATATACGATCATCCATGGCCCGGCCTCACACCTGATCTGCTAAGCGTGATGCTGGTTGTTGCGACTCAGGCCAAGGGCAGTGTACTCATTCACCAGAAAATGTTTGAAAGCCGACTTTTTTTTGTGGACAAATTATTGGATATGGGGGCACAGATTATCCTTTGCGATCCGCACCGCGCAGCAGTAATCGGTTTGGGGAGAGGTCACAAATTAAGGGGTATCACCATGAGCAGCCCGGATATTCGTGCCGGCGTATCACTTCTGATCGCTGCGATGAGTGCAGAGGGGAAAAGTGTTATTCAGAATATAGATCAGATCGACCGTGGATATCAGTATATTGACCTGCGGTTAAATAGCCTGGGGGCTTCTATTAAAAGAGTTTAAATATTCCCGATGCTGATTATCATTACTGCACCCTCAGGCGCCGGAAAAACATCCATTACCCGATATCTGCTACAGCATTTCCCCCAATTGGCGTTTTCTGTATCTGCTGCCACACGTGCTCAACGGCCTGACGAAATAAACGGTGTGGATTATTATTTCATGAGTCTGGAAGAATTCCAGCATAAAATTCAAAAACAGGAATTTATCGAATGGGAAATGGTATATGAAGGCAGGTACTATGGCACTTTGAAATCAGAGCTTCAACGCCTCCGGAATAATCATAAAATTCCCATCCTGGACATCGATGTGAAAGGTGCCATACACGTACAGGAACAATACCCGGAACAAAGTCTGTCAATATTTGTTCAGCCTCCGTCGATCGAGGAATTGAGACGCAGACTACAATTCCGCAACACGGAATCACCGGAAGCCCTG